>JAJXVI010000480.1 GCA_021782195.1 bacterium
CACGTCATCCGAACTTCCACGCGCGGTAAGCAGCAGAACGGGCACGTCGAGCCCCTTTGCGCGCAGACGCTGGCAGACTGTGAGGCCGTCATCCCCGGGCAGCATTACATCGAGAATGACGAGATGTGGGCGATGCGCATCGACCGCAAGCATCGCCTCGCGTCCATCAAAAGCGCTGACCACCTCGAATCCCTGGTGCTCGAGCCCCATGGACACGTAGTTCACGATAGACGGTTCGTCGTCGACAACCAGGATTCGTCTGCTATCACTCATCGGCTTTCTCGCACGGAAGACGTTTCGACGAAAGCAGCCATCGTCATTCGAAAACACGGAGCGAGTAGCCCACTCCGCGAACGGAACGAATCAGCCTTCGCGCATCGTCTCCGAGTTTGGAACGCAGGGCACGCACGTGCACCTCCACAACATTCGTCACGCCTTCAAACTCGAATCCCCACAGCGCATGCAGGATGCTCTCGCGCGTGACGACCTGACCGTGGGCCTGCATCAGGGTTGCCAGCAGCTCTGCTTCCCGCGGTGTCAACTCCACGACGTGGTCTTCCAGCGTCGCGGTTCGGCCCACGGTGTCAAGCGACAGCGGGCCGATCTGCATCGTTGGACGCGGCGCCCTGCGCAGCAGGGCATTGATTCGAGCCAGCAACTCCGCGAGACGGACCGGTTTTCCCACATAGTCATCGGCGCCGGCGTCGAGTCCGAAAACGCGGTCGTCGGGCGCGTCACGCGCGGTCAGCATCAAGATCGGGACACGGCTGATCTCACGTATCCGAGCACACACCTCGGTACCGTCGAGGTCCGGCAACATCCGGTCGAGCACCACGAGATGCGGCGAGTAGTCGTAAAACGACTGAAGCGCAGCGCGTCCGTCACTGACAGACCGGACATCGAAGCCAGCGGTCGCAAGACCCAGGCGCAGAAACGTCAGGATTGACTCCTCGTCGTCGACAAGCAGAATGCGCTGCGCGTCCATCGGTGGTATTCCTTCTCGAAGGGTAACAGCGGGCCTCTTTTTCCGGGTGCTTGAAATCACGCTGGTGGTTGCAACACGCCGCCGACCACGCTCGGGGCAAGAGGCATCGCGACCAGTCGGGTCAGGTCCGCCTCTGTCAAGATACCCTGGGAAGGGCCGGCACGCAATGGGGTGCGGTGCCGGAAACCTAAAGAACAGGACAGCGCGGGCATCACGGGGAACACATCCGAGATGGTCGGAGACGCAAACGTGATCTGTCCCCACTGCGCGGTCGGCTGTGGGCTCCTCGCCGACCCCAGCGACGGTGAGATTCGCCTGCGTGGAAACCCGCATCACCCCGTCAACGGCGGCGCGCTCTGTGTACGCGGAGCCACCGCGGCGTTTGAAGCTTTCTCCCGCGAACGCGTGCTCGAACCGTGCATTCGCACGCCCGGCGGCCGCAACTGGACCCCCCTGTCGTGGGAAGAGGCGCTAACTCGGGCCGCCGACGCTCTCATGCAAATTCGACGGCAATCCTGGAGCGAGCGACAACGTGCAACCAGCGGAATCGCCTTTCTGGGCGGCGCCACAGCCATGAACGAGGACGTCTGGCTTTTCACCCGGCTCGCGCGTCACCTGGGCGTCCTCGCGATTGACCACCAGGGGCGCGCCTGCCACGCCGCCACGACAGCCGCCCTGCGCGCCACCATCGGCTGGCCGGCCGCAACCCACGACTACACGGACCTCCCGTCCGCACGCTGGGTTCTCGTCCTGGGCAGCAACCCGGCCGAAATGCACCCCATCGCAGCGCGCTGGTTGCGACAGGCCCGGCTCAACGGTGCACGCCTCATCGTCGTCGACCCGCGCGCCAGTCGCACCGCGTCCGCGGCAGATCTGCATCTTGCCATTCGTCCGGGAACCGACGTGGCCTTTCTCGGCGCACTCATTCGGGGAGTGCTGGAACATACCCCCGGAAACCCGCTCGACACCGACGCGACGCGATTCGTCGCGCGAGCGGCTGCCCTGCACTCCGGCAACGGGCGGTTCGGTGGCTGGAACGAATCGACCGGCGGTTACGATACAAGCGCCTGGCGCTACCTGCCCGACCCCGCACTTTTCGGTTTCGAAAGCGCTTCTAGAATGCCCTCGAGCGCCGGCGACTCGGGCGCGATCACGGTTCTTGAGGCGCTGCGCGTGCACTTTGGGCGCTATACCCCCGCGGTCACAGCCGCCATCACACAGTGCGATGAAGAACTGATTGCGCGCGCCGGGGCACTCATCTGCGAACAGAGACGCGGCGCCGTACTCTTCTCTCAGGGGCTGGCCCAACAACTCTCGGGAGTTGCGTCGGTGCGAGCCGTCACAATCCTGCAGGCCCTTCTCGGAAATCTCGCCGCCCCTGGCGGCGGCATCTACCCGATGAAGGGACATGCAAACGTGCAGGGAGCCACCGACCTCGGCGGTCTCTTCGCTGACCTGCCAGGCTATCTTCCCGCCCCGACCATGGACGAACCAACCCACGGGGCTTATGAAAAGCGATACGGCACCGCTCCGGCGGCCCACCTGCGTGAACTGCTCCCGTCGTGGTACAACACACCCGACGCCTATCGGATGCTTCCCCGCCGCGACGCGGGCGTGAATCATTCCGCCGGCGCCACCCTGCGCAACCCCGCCACGCGCGCACTGATTCTCCTCGGGCAGAATCCCCTCGGGGGAGGAGCGCCTCCCGCCGTTGTAAGAGCCGCCCTGGCGCGCCTCGACCTCCTTGTGTGTATCGATCCTTTCTGGAACGAGACGGCACGGTTCTGGGAGACCGTCCCCACCACGCGCACCGAAGTCATCGTGCTGCCGGCCTCGACCTTTACCGAAAGGGCCGGCTCGCGCACCAACGCCTGTCGGCGGGTACAGTTCCAGCGCGCGTGTCGGAAGCCGCAGGGAATGTCGAGACCGGATCTCGCAATCCTCAACGATCTGTTTCACGCGGTGCGCGCCCAGACCGACGATTCCCAAACAGACGCCGCGATCCGACTGGCCCGTTGGCCGCTGCCTCTTCCCGACAGCGCGGGAATCGGAAACGAAGCCGCCTGCCTTGCAGTTCTCGACGACATTGACCGCGGCTGCCACCTCTATCGTGGCGTAAGCGTGACGAGACACCGTCCGGAAGGCTGGCACTGGCCCGGCGGGCACGCGCGCTTGCTGGATGCTCACAAAGTTCCCACAGCGACCGGATCCGTGCGCATGTGGGCCGGACCCGCCGACGGGCGATGGCACGACGATGCTGTTCCCGATGGGCCTCTTCCCGAGTACTATGAACCGCCCGCCAGTCCGTTTGCGACACCACTCCACCCCGCGCATCCACACAATCCGGTGCTGGAGTCGGCCATGCAGTCGCGCTCCCTCGACCTCACCGG
>JAJXVI010000481.1 GCA_021782195.1 bacterium
GCATGGACGTGGTTTGCGCAACTTCCACGCGTGTTTCGCGCTACAGCCAGTCCCTCGGCAGTGAACGATGCGTGCATGGACGTGGTTTGCGCAACTTCCACGCGTGTTTCGCGGGCGAGGGCGAAGGAGTTGCCTCGCAGGCGTTGAAACACGGGTGCTTGAAGCTGGAGGAAGCGTAGTTTCGAATGTCCAGTCCAGAAGTCCATCGCCCCGTACTACCACGCCGAACCGACACCGCCAGGCGACGCCGCGTCAGCCAGAAGGAAAAGCGGCGCCAGAATTTCATCTACTGGGTAACTGTCGCCCTGGCCACGGTATTCATCATTTCGTCCGTGGGATTGGTGGTCATGATACACCCCTCCCGGGTGCAACAGAAGACAACCCCTGCACAGGAGGCACAAGAGAGGTTGGCTGCCGACCGCACCAAAGCCCTCAAGAACCCCAAGAATCCTGAGTGGCCTTACGATATGGCGCGCAGTTACATCAACCTCGGTCAGCTCAATCAGGCCATTACGCAATACCGCGCGGCACTGGAGATCGACCCGGGCTACATCCCGGCCCTCCAGGAACTGTCCGAACTCTACCTGATGGCTCAGGACCAGCCACAGCAGGCCCAGCAACTTCTCAAGACCGGCATCGCCGCCGAGACCCGTGACATTGCCAGGCTCAACGCAAAACACAAGGCAAGCGGTGCCTCTGGCGAACCGGACATCCAACCCAACGTAAAGCTGCGCACCCTTCTTTTCGAAGCGGACATGCAACTGGGGAAAGCCTACGAAAGTGACGCCCAGGCTGCAGCACAGCAGGCCCTCACCATCAACCCCTCGTCCTTCGCCAGCGGACTTGAAATGTGGGCGTTGCAGATGGTCAGCAAGAAGCAGAAGGAAGTCGCCTTCACGGGCCTCCAGATCGCCCTGCGAGAAACCCGCGCCCTGAAAGACACCCAGACCGAAGACAAGCTCAAGCAGGTGATGGGCGTCATCGTTAAGTTCATGATGCAAGAGCAGCAGGCTGCGGCGCACGCCCAGGCCAGCGGCGCACCCGCACCGCAAACCAACGCGAGCGGCGCACCCGCACCGCAAACCAACGCGAGCGGCGCACCCGCACCGCAAGCCAACGCGAGCAGCGCACCCGCACCGCAGACCAACGCGAGCGGCGCACCCGCACCGCAAGCCAACGCGAGCAGCGCACCCGCACCGCAGACCAACGCGAGCAGCGCACCCGCACCGCAGACCAACGCGAGCGCTGCACCCGCACCGCCGCAGTAACCCCGCTCCGACCACTATCGTAGCGCCGAAAAAATGGGCGCTCGCGCCGAGCACGCTTGCAGGGACAGTTCGTCCCTCCGCGTGACCTCGTGCGCGAGCGCCCGTTGCTTTACTCCCCCGCGCGAGCACCCCCGCGCGAGCACCCCAGCGCGGACGTCCCCAGCGCGGACGTCCCCCGCGCGGCTACCCCTGCGCGACGGCCTCTGCGGTCGCCTGCCGCGATGCGGCAACCCCATCCGGAGGCACGGCTGGCGTCACTTCCATCTCGACCGTGACAACAGCCTCGCCAACCGCACCCGGTGATGGCCCGTAGACCAGCCCGGCCTTCCGCGGACGGCGCCCCCCGGCAGCGACCTCCACGTCCTCTCTGACGGGAGCCGGCGCATCCGCAGCCGAAGGCACACCGTGCAGGAAACCGTACAACGATTCCTCGATCGTGGGCATGACGTGCCCGCGCAGACGGTACATCGTGCTGCCCAGGATAGCACGTGGCGCGCGGCGGGCCCTTCGTCCCGCAAGAGCACCTGCCACAACCGTTCCGAGAAGCGAGGCCGCAGGGGCCTCCGCCACCGGATACTCGGGCGCTCCCACTGCATTCGCGATGAGGCGCGCCCAGTCAGCGCAGGAGATTCCTCCACGCGGGCCGGTGCTGGTCAGGTGGAACGTCCCGTAGACCTGGTTGCGCACGAGCCAGCAGACGGCCGCGGCATAATCGGCGGCGTGTGTGGGAAGAATGAACTCGTCGCCCGCCGCGGTGACGGGCTGACCGCCTGAGATGGCGTGAAGGACGTCCTGCACGAATCCGTGCCCGTGTCGCGAAAAAAGACCCTGGGTGCGACAGATGTGGAAGCGGGTCAGGTGGTCGCGCACCAGCATCTCCGCAGCCGCCTTCGTGTGACCGTAGACGTTCGGAGGGTCGGGGGCGTCCCACTCGGTGTACGGGCCGCTTTTCAGCCCGCAGAAAATCTCGCTGGTACTGGGGAGCGCAAGGGCGGTCTCGAGTCCGTGGCAGGCCAGCACAACGTTGTGTGTCCAGGCGACGTTGAGGTGCATCGCCTCCCAGGCCTGTCCCTCGCAGTAATCGAGGTCATCGACTCCCTCACAGTGAATGACTGCAACCGGGCGATAACGCACCATCAGTTCGCGGACACGCTCGAGATTTCCGAGGTCAAGGCTGAGCCGCGTGACCCCCATGACCTCGTGGTCCCAACTCATGGCCGCCAGCATCTCCCTGCCGAGCATACCGTCAGCACCGGTGACGAGAATCTTCACTTCGACTTGAACTCCGCGCGCTTGATCGTGGGTACTTCGCGAACCAGGGGGGGACTCTCCTCGTCAGCAACGACGAGTCGTCCGCGCACGCGAGAGATGCTGCCGGCGGGGACGGGGGCGCGTCAGTTCAGCGCGGGAGAGGCTGCCGGCGCGGGAGAAGAGGTCATCGGCGCTCCGTTCGACGCACCATCCTGCGCTGGGGACGGGGACGCACCCGGAAGCGCGGCTCCCCTCCCCGCCGAGGAGGGCGAGTCCGAGCCGGGGACGGGAGAAGCGTCCGCCGGACCGGCCGATCCGCCAGCGCCAGTCCCGGCGCCGGAACCGGCCGATCCGCCGCCGCCCGAAGATCCGTCGCCCGTCCCCGAACCGGAAGCGTCGCCCGTCCCCCCACCGGGAAACTGCGATGCGTCAGGAGACGATGAAGAGGCCGCTGGCGCAGGTGACGAGCCCGACGAGTTTTCAAACACAGACGCGGGCGTCGTATCGTGAAGATTCCGCGTCAGCTCGATTTTCACCACGCGCGACATGTCGATGGAAGCACCGCTGTTCGGCGCACCGACCAGCTTCCAGTACTCCTGGACACCCTCGATCTCGTGGGCCACCACGCTGCGGTCCAGTTGCTGGTTGGCGAGAAGATTGAAGAAGCGCACGCCGTGCAGGAGCGCATCGACGGCTGGGACGCCCATCTGTGTCTCGCGTGCCAGGAACGCACGTCCCAGGGCGGGATTGGACTGGATGAGTCCCAGAAACTCGAACCAGTGCTGCATCAGGGCCGTCACTTCGTCGGGACGCGCATCCAGGACCGAACGGTTGACCGCGCAGATGT
>JAJXVI010000482.1 GCA_021782195.1 bacterium
AGATCGCCGGGGTCACGAACGGGAAGGGATCTCGCCTCTATCAGGCCCGAATTGCTCCCGTCGTGATAGGTGGCGAGATAAAGACCGCTGTGGTCAGCGCGACCGATGTGACTGTGATCGAACGGTCGCGCACCGCGCTCCAGGAAAGCAAGGCGCGCTACGAAGAACTCGTGAACCGGGTGCCGGTGGGCGTCTTTGCGATTCGGAGCAGGAATGAGCGGTTGCTGCAGTTCGACTACGTGAGTCCCCGACTCTGCCAGATTCTTGGCGTTGAATCCGACGCTGCGCTTGCCAGCATCCACACCGTGCTGGAAGGTGTCCCAGTGCGTGACAGGAGGAGGCTGTATCGCGAAGGCCTGAAGGCAGCACGCGCAAGACGACCATTTCGCTGGGAAGGTCCCGTTCGACGCTTTCATGACGTGCCCTGGCTCCGTCTTGAAACCGAAGCAACGTTTCAGGCCGATGGCGACACGAGGTGGAACGGTGTCGTCATCGACGTTACGGATCGCAAGACCTCGGAAGAGATACTGGAGGGGGTTCTGCGGGAGCGCGAAACCTTGCTCAATGCAGCACCGGCGGCCATCTGGTTTGTTGTGGACGGTCAGATCCAGTGGACCAATCCGGCTCACGATCGACTGTTCGGAGTTTCCGCGTTGTCGCCCATCGGATCTCCTCAGCGTGGTTTCCATGCTGACCCGAACAGCAAAGAGGCAAACGCCATGGCTCGGGGCGAGGTCTTCGCGGCGGAGGCCCGATTGCGCAGACAGAATGGAGAGCTTTTCTGGGCCACGGTAAGCGGAAAACGAATCGACGACGCACGTCCGGAGGCTGGCGCCATCTGGATTGTCGAGGATGTAAGTGAACTGCATCGTGTCCAACGACTCCTTCAGAGTCTGCTTGACCTCGCGCCAGTGGCCATCATGTGGATGAACGAGAAGGCCACGGTCGAGTACTGCAACCGACGCTTTCAGGATGATTTTGGATATGCTTCCGAGGAACTGCGCTCCAAGGAGGACTGGCAGCGCCGGGCCTTTCCAGATGAGAAGTACAGGATGGAGCTCGTCCGGCACTGGCGGCGCCTCCAGGAGACGGCGGCGCGCGAAAACAGATGGAGTTACGGTCCGATGGAGGCATGGATCATCTGTCGGGATGGTCAGCGGCGTTGCTTCTCAAAGTATGGGAGCACGGTCGGCGACCTCCATCTCGTCATTTTCTCCGACGTCACCGAACAGAGGCTGTCTACCGAGCAGTTGGAAGCGTATGCAGAGACTCAGCGCGTTCTTCTGAGAGAGGTCAATCATCGGGTCAAGAACAATCTCTCAGCCATCATGGGCATCGTCCATCTCGAGGAAGACCGTGCGGTTGCAAATGCGCAGGGAGAACTTGCGCAGGTGCTGCACAGTCTGGAGAGTCGTGTGCGGTCGCTGGCCACGGTGCACTCAATGTTGAGTTCCGGGGAGTGGCGGCCCCTTCGCCTGGCTGAGCTGTGCCTGGCCGTTGTCAAGCACTCCTCAAATCTGATTGACCCGACCCGTATCCGTGTCGAGGAGAGTGAGCGGCCTGTTTTCGTCTCCGCAGAGCAGGCGCACAGCATTGCGCTGGTCTTGAGTGAACTCGCCACCAACTCGCTCAAACACGCCTTCAACGACGGCAGGATACACGAAGGGGTGATGGTCGAAATGAACATTACCGAGGAAGCTGATACAATTCATCTGGTCTATCGCGATCACGGTCCCGGATTTCCCGCCCGTGTGCTGGAGAACAAGCAGACGGGTATCGGCGTGGAACTGATTACAGGGATTGTTCGGCAATCGCTGCGAGGACAGGTGGATTTCTCAAACGAACAGGGCGCAGTGGTGCGCATCTGGGTTCCGCAATAATGGAGAGCAGCCGTCCTGGCTGAAGCGAGGTTGAAATTGCCGTGGTAGAAAGAAAGTCGGCTCTCTCTGCAGTCATCGCTGAAGACGATTTCCTGGTGTCGCGTGAAGTGGTGCGCGCCGCCCACGCAGCAGGCCTTACCGTGCTCGCTGTCGCTGCTGACGGTGAACAGGCACTCGATCTCGTGAAGCAGCACAACCCTGCAGTCGCCATCATGGACATTCAAATGCCGCGGCTGACCGGTCTCCAGGCCGCACAACGAATTCGCGAGGAGCATCCAACGCCCGTCGTCATTCTGACTGCATTCGAGACCCCCGAGTTCTTGAAGGTCGCGACGCAGGCTGGCGTCGGTGCCTACCTGACCAAGCCTCCCGATGGCGCGGCCCTGGGTCGAGCAGTTGAGATTGCGGTGGCCCGCCACGCCGACCTGATGGAGTTGACCCGTCTGAATCAGAAACTGAATCAGGCGTTGCTGGATGTGCGAACGCTGGAGAGCCTGCTCCCGATATGCATGCGTTGCAAGAAGATACGAGACGACGCGGGTGCGTGGCAGACCATGGAAACATACATCTATGAGCACACCGGCACCCAGTTCAGTCACGGCCTGTGCCCCGACTGTTTCCAGAACGAGGTCGACTTGATTCATCGCAATCGACTGTAGATCGTACTGAAGGAGCGAGCTCAGTCTGGCCCGATAGACGCTCCCGAGGTGCTTGGTCGGCACCTGTGCGGAACAGATGCCAGCCTGTGCTGGATGCCTCCTGGCGATGCGTCGCGAGAGGATTGCGAAAGCCCGAACTGGAATTGCAACGCGATACTGTTTTTGTTGAGGAGAAGGCCCATGGCTGGCGGAACCCCATCCATTCAGTCGTCACTCTCTCATACGGCGCTCCCTTCCGGACCGTCGCTCACGACAACCGCGAACGCATCCACAGCACGGCTGGCCGGCAGCACGCCACCGCCAACCAGTGACCAGGGTGTTTCCGGTGCGCGCGTGGCAAACTCGCAGCTTCATACGGCGTGGCACGACGTCGCTTCAGACTCTTCCTACGCGAAGCTTTTTGGTCACCAGTCGTACGTCAAGAACGGCTCGGACAAACAACTGCTTGGCCTCTTGCAAGACGCCCTGGAGAAGGCGCCGGAACTGCAGGGTACGGCGCTTGCCCAGCACGTGCGCACGGGCAAGGTTGGCCCGGACGACATCAAGACGCTACAGCAGTTCCTGCAGTCGAAAGGCTATTCGGTGGGGAAGCCTGGAGTCGACGGCAAGTATGGTCCTCTCACGCACAGTGCACTGGAGCACTTCCTGAACGGAGATCCCCCTGACCTGAAGAACGCTCCCGCGTCACCCCAGGCCGCGTCACCCCAGGGCACGGCCACCTCTGCCACGGGCGCTCAGGGACAACCCGCCGATCCTCACGGTGGCGGCACGAGCAGGGAGAACGTCCCTCACGTTGCAGACCCGGCTCGCACGGTAGATCG
>JAJXVI010000483.1 GCA_021782195.1 bacterium
GAAAAAAGCAGCAGACAAACCCGGTCATGGCAAGAAACGTGAAGACGCCAAGAAGACGCCAAACAGGCACGGGACGCAATCGGGGCAGCGTCCGCTGCGAGGACACGACCTCCTGTTCGGCCGCGCGCGCATCCTTCGGCGCGCCAGGCGACCGGTCCGGCGCGACGAGACGGACCACGCCAGGAGCTTCCGCAGGAAACGCCACCGTGCACCCTCTTCTCATCGCGGTCTGACGTCGTCGCCGAGTCGAGAGAGTCCTCCGATAGGCAGGGAAGGAAAGCAGTCCAGGTCCAGGCCGGAGCGCTGCCCTGCGCAAAGGCGATGATAGCCAGCGCACGCAACCATGACCGCGTTGTCGGTACACAGGCCGAAAGTCGGATAGAACAGGTCCACCCCTCGCGCCGCACAAGCCTCGGCCATACGCGAACGCAAACGCGAGTTGCACACAACTCCCCCGGCCATCAGGACAGTCGATACCCCACGCGCCTTCACCGCACGCATGGTCTTCCCGACCAGTACCTCCACCACGGCTTCCTGAAACGAGGCACAGACGTCGGGGATGGAGAAGTCAGCTGCCACCTCGGAGCGAGAAAAGTTGAGCACGGCGGTCTTCAGGCCGCTGAAGCTGAACGCAAGAGAGTCGTCCCCCAACCACGCGCGTGGAAACGACACGGCCCGCGGATTTCCAGATTCCGCCAGACGATCGATAAGCGGTCCTCCGGGATAGCCGAGGCCAAGCGAGCGGGCAACCTTGTCAAAGGCTTCCCCGGCCGCGTCGTCGCGGGTCTCTCCAAGAAGCTCGTACTGTCCGTGCGATTGTATGTACAAGAGCATGGTATGGCCCCCGCTTACGAGCAGGCAAACCACAGGAAATCGGATTCGGTCAGCCGCGGGTCCGAGGAAGTTGGCGTACAGATGCGCTTCTAGATGATTGACCCCGATGAGCGGAATTCCAAGCACTCCGCTCACGACCTTGGCCGTGGCCACCCCCACGAGCAGCGCTCCCACCAGTCCCGGCCCGTGACTCACGGCCACGGCGCCGAGCTCCCCAAATCCGAGCCCCGTCTCACGCAACACCTGATCGAGTACGGGATTCACGAGTTCCAGATGCTTGCGAAAAGCGAGTTCGGGAACCACACCTCCGTACTCCCTGTGCATCTCGATCTGGGAGGCCACCACCGAGCCGAGTACCCGCGACCCGTTCTCAACCACGGCGGCAGCCGTTTCGTCACATGAAGTTTCCAGACCCAGAACGATCATGTTCCCTCTCGCAACCCTCTAACGCTGTATGCATGGGTCGGGACCGAGCGACCCCGTACAGTCACCTCACCGAGACTGTCCACGTCAACACAGTCTGCAACTTCGGCATAGGTGGTGTCACTGATGATGATGTCACACCCAAGGTCGCGCGTGAGTTGTTCGAGGCGGGCCGCAAGATTCGCCGTGTCACCCATTGCTGTGTACTCCAGGCGGCTCTGATGGCCCATTTCCCCGACCATGCAAAGCCCGGTATGGACGCCCACGCCGCAGGTCAACGGTGGTTTCCCTGCGCTCTGCCAGCCCTGGTTGCGCAGACGCAGTTCGTGCTGCATCCGGACGGCACTGGAGACTGCCCTCCAGGGGTCATCTTTATGGCTGGAAGGGGCACCGAACACGGCCATGATCGCGTCGCCCTGGTAGGTCAGGAGCGTACCGCCGTGCATGGTGATGATGTCTCCCATGGCTTTGAAGTACTCATCCATCTGAAGCATGAGATCCTGCAACGGCCAGCTTTCCGCGAGCGACGTCCATCCGCGAAGGTCGGAAAACAGGATGGTGGCAAGTCGGGAGCGCAGGGTCTTGGGACGCGGCATCGCTCCCCGGACGCGAAACAACAGCGTCTGCTCTCCGAGCACAATCTGGTCGTTGTCGTTGAGGCCCCTCGGTTGCCCTACCCGCTCTCCGTTCACAACCGTGGGACTCGTCGAACTCTCGGCAACAAGCCAGTACCGGCCGTCGCGAAACCAGATCGAAGCGTGCTCGCGGGAGACGGTGGGGTCCTGCAGGTTGATGTCATTATCACGTTTTCCGTAACGCCCCAGTCGCACGACACTCGTGTCCACGGCAAACCGTTCGCCTGCCCCGAGACCGTTCACCACGACCAGTTCGGCAGGCAGATCGAGTACGTGAAACAGGCGCAGGTTGACCTGACCGAGGCGAATCACGTCTCCGTCCTTGAGTTCCGCGGGGTCGCCCAGCGTCGCTTCATTGACGGTGACAGTCCCGGGTCCGCCCTCCTGAGCAAGCGAGAAAGCCTGCCCGGTCCAGGTGAAACGCAATCGGCACACGCACCCCTCCCACAGGGGAACCTCAATGTCGCTCTGGCTTCCTTCGTATCCCAGCAAGATTGTGCTGTAGTTCATCGGAATTCGCCGCACGACCTGACCGGGTACGTAGATGCGCAACACAAATCCCGTAACAAGCCACTTGCGATCGAGTATCAGCATGTGTCGGCGAAGATCAATACGCGTGGTCGGAGGCGCGTTCAATGGCGTCGGCCCTGTTGACACCGGCGGCACAACGCTCGCCGGAGACGCAACCGCGGGAGCAACTGACAATGCAACCGTTCCAGAAGGCGTCGCGGGCTCAACAAGGGGCGACGTGTCGGACGGCACGGGCGTCGCCTGCAGAAAACTGGCGACAATCGCACCGCCGTCGATGACGTGATTCTCAAAGAAACGCTCGGTCTCGTCCGCCCCGAACTGGGTGAGAAGTGCGTGCCAGACGCGAAGCAGGGCAGGATCCAGAGTCGGAAGCGTGGACATGGGCACTCCTTTCCAGACGGCGCTGAATCGCACCGCAATGAGCGCGTGTACCGCACGTCTGCTCGTCTTCCTTGCGGGAGCCATGCAAACGTGTTCCTGGAAACCCCTGGTACAGGGCCCGCGCAGAGGTTCTTTTCGAGGGGGTACTTCTCCTGTCGCACACCCTCACGCCGGCACGATTCGGTTCCCCGAACGGTTCCCGCTTGCAGCCGGGCCTCCCGCATGCCGTATCTGCAGGCAGGAGATACGGCATGTCCCTGGAAGAGGCTGGGGAGCAGGGATCGGTGCCGCTCGTACAGCAACCAGAAGGACAAGTCATGAAGAAGATTCTCCTTGTGGACGATGAGGCCATCATCCGCAAGCTGGCGCGCAATACGCTATCAAGCCAGAGCTACGAGATACTCGAAGCCGCGGAGGGAGAAAGCGCCATCCGAATCGCGCGCGACGAGCACCCGGATCTCGTCCTCCTCGATATCCGCATGCCCGGCAAGAGCGGATTTGAGGTCTGCCGGGCAATCAAGAGCGACGCTCAGACTTCCGACATCATGGTAATCA
>JAJXVI010000484.1 GCA_021782195.1 bacterium
CGATCTGGAGAATCTGGAGTTCTTTGCGCGTCTGACCGGTACCACGCGACACAGGGTCGAAGAGGTGCTTCGCGAGGCCAGCCTGGCAGAACGGGCGAGCGACGTGGTGGCCACGCTTTCAAAGGGGCTCAAGCAGCGACTGATGCTTGCGCGGGCTCTGCTCACGGGGCCGGCTGTGTTGTTCCTGGATGAGCCTACAAGTGGCCTTGACCTGCGTGCCGCGCGCGCCATGCGCTCGTGGGTGAAGCGCGTCGCGGAAGCCGGTTGTGCGGTGCTCCTGACCACGCACGACATGGAGGAGGCAGCCCAGTTGTGTGCGCGCGTCGCCATCATGCACGAGGGCAGCCTTGCGGCGTTCGACACCCCTCGCGTTCTGGTTGAGCGTTTTGCACCGCCCCGGTTGGTGGTGCGCTACCGAAGGGATGCGCAGGAGGCGTTGATGACCCTGTCCACGGATCCGTCTCGGGCGGCCCAGGAACTCGCGCATCTTCTCGCTTCCGCGGAGATTGTTTCGGTGCGCGAGTCAGGCGCCTCTCTCGGGGATGTGTTTCTTTCGTTGACCGGCGTTCGGCTTGAGGACGATGGATTTCCGAGCGGCTGATGGCGACTGTCAGCGAGTGATGTGTTTTTGCGCTGGGGACGTGCCTGGAGAGCCGGCGGGTAGCGCGGTCGGGAGGGATTCGGGCAGGACGTTTGCATCGCCGTTGACTTCGCCGGGGGTGACCTGCCGCGTAAGCTCGCGACTCTTCTCCGCATCCACAATGAAACGTCTTACCGCAATTGTCAGGGGTTGCGATTGCGGAGGTCCCTGCATCACCGTCGCAAGATCGCGCGCATTCCTGATCGCAATCCCGTTTACGCTGATGATCACGTCGTGCGCCTTCAGGCCTCCGCGCTCTGCCGGAGAGTCCGGAAGTACGGCATCGATATAGAAACCGTCCACACCCTCCAGGTGCAGCAACTGACGAGATCGTGGGTCGACTTGCGACAGGCTCTTGCCACGAATGCCGAGACCGTGGCGCAGGTGTACCGGTGCGGGACCGAGATCGGGTGGGGGAGCCAGTCGTTCACTCTCAGGGTACGGAGGATTGTGAGGTTCGAGCTTTGCGTATTTCTGTCGAATGACGTCGTGCTGGGTTGCGACGATGGCGACGCCACTCACATCGACGATTCGAGCCATGATTGTGACGCGAGGAATGTTGACACCGGGATATCGACGTAATGGATACAGGGTCTGCGCGTCGATTTCGACTTCCATTTCGTCGCCCTTCACCGTAAAACCGAGGCGTCGCCCGTTGCGTGCCTCGGCGATGAAGTCGGGCGTATAGGCGGCCAGCGGTATCTGCAGTTCGACGCTGCTGTTGCGATCCGTGAGGATCAGGCTCCATGCGGGCACGGCCACGCCCCGCTCCAGGGGTATCCACTGCAGTTCCGAAAGAGGGGGGGCGGCCACGTAGCGGGGCAGGTAGTGCCAGTCGCCCAGCATACGGCGAATCGTGGCCGGATCGGCAACGACCGGTGCTCGCCCAGGAGGTGGAGCCGGACGTGTCGGGGCGACTGCAGGGACGCGATGCGAACATCCTGTGCAGGCCAGCGCCAGTACCACAAACGCGGCCAGACTGCGCGCCAGCCGTGGCCTGGCCCCAACTGGAAGGATTCTTACGCGACCTGCCGGCACCCTGCGAAGAAAAGACATGGGGGGGCGTTCGAGGAGGTCTTGTGAGCCTCCTTTCATCTCCACGAGCTTGTGTGAGCGAACCCGCGCACCGGCGTGCGCGCTGCAGTCACTCCGCAGGCGGGCCGTCCCACCGGGTGAAGATGGAGTGCTCGATGCCCAGTACGTCCAGGACCTTGCCCACCGTATGCCGCAAGATATCGTCAATCGTGTGCGGGCGGTGGTAGAATGCGGGGACAGGGGGAAGGCAGATACCGCCCATCTCAGTCAATGCGACCATGTTTCGCAGGTGCCCCAGGTGAAGCGGTGTCTCACGGGGCAGGACCACCAGTCGACGGCGTTCCTTGAGCGTGACGTCGGCAGCTCGGCTCAGCAGATCTCCACCGAGACCGTGGGCGATTGCGGCAAGTGTCTTCATGCTGCACGGGGCGACGACCATGCCGTGTGTGACGAACGAGCCGGAGGAGATTCTGGCCGAGAGGTCGTGAGGGTGGTACTCGAAGTCGGCAAGACTTCGCACGCGGTCGATCGGGTACTCCTCGGTTTCAAGTTCAATCGTTCGGTGCGCGGCCGCCGAGAGCACAAGGTGGGTTTCCACGCCGTCCACGTCACGCAGAATCTCGAGGAGCCTGATACCATAAACGGGGGCACTGGAGCCGGAAATTCCCACGATGATTCTCTTCACGACGGAGTTCCTTCCACTGGGAGCACTGTACGGTGGCGCCCTCTACGGTCCCGGATTTCGTCCGGGCGGGGAAATGGCCACGCGTGGGTCCACGTTGAGCGGTGCTGCCCTGTCACTTTGCTGTTCCCCGAGGCTTTGCGAAGCAGTTCTCCCGCGTTCAGGCGACTGCACCCTGTCGTCACTTCTACGATTGTGAAGTACGAGCCCAGGTGACGACCTGCGGCCACCCGTCCAGAAATGCCTGAACCACCGCAGGATCGAACTGCGTTCCGCAGTGGGCCTTGATTTCTTCACGAGCTTCCTCGAGTGGCAGACCTGCCCGGTACGGCCTGTTGCTCGTCATGGCTTCGAACGCGTCGGCGACCGCAATGATGCGGGCCGGCAGGGGAATTTCCTCACCGCGTAGACCGTCCGGGTACCCTTTCCCGTCCCATCGCTCATGGTGGGAACGTACCGAAGCCAGCGCGGGTGCCAGGAAGCGGACCGACGAAAGAAGCTTTGCACCGAGCTCCGAGTGGGACTTGAGGGTTTCCCATTCAGCGTCACTCAGGCGCCCGGCTTTCTTGAGCAGCTCTTCTGCGATACCGATTTTTCCGAGGTCGTGAAGCAGCAGGCTGTATTTGAAGTCGCGCTGTTCGAGCAAGGCGGGACTGAGCTCGCGGGCAATCACGCGCGCGTATGACGTGACCCGCTCGGTATGCCCCAGATTGTAGGCGTCCTTCTGGTCGGTGGCGTTTGCGAGCGCCGCAATTGTTTCCAGGTAGGTCTGCTCCATCTCACCCAACGACTCTTCGAGCTGTCGGCTGCGGAGTTTTTCCTGGGCGAGGCGCGTGGAGAGTTCCTGGGCATACGCCAGGAGCTGTTTTTCGGTGGCCTGTAACTTGCGCGAGAGGTCTTCCATGCGGGAGGGATAGCGCGACTGGAACTCGGCCACCATTTCTCGAGCGTCCTGGTAGGATCGGGGTAGCGTGATGACAAAGCAGGCTCCGTCGCCGTC
>JAJXVI010000485.1 GCA_021782195.1 bacterium
GAGGCCGAGCATGGGGAGCAACTCAGGTGCGCGGCCGGTCCGCAGCAGGTAAAGGGTCAGGGCGATGATCCCTCCAAAGGCGACAAGTTCCAACACGTGCCGCGGAGTGTGCCCGAGTCCAACCAGGGAGGCGCTTGCACGTATGGACTGCGCACTCTGGCGCTCAAAGCGACTCTGGAACTCCTCCTCCTTGCGCAGCAATCGAATCGACTTCATGGCCTCCAGTGACTCGAAGGCCGTACGCTGACACTCGCGCCCTCCCCTGTGTGCGACGCGTCCCCAGTACCTCAGGGGACGACGAGTTGCGAGGATCAACGCCCCATATGAGAGGCCGATAAAGGCCACCGCCACCATTGCCACCGTCGCATCAACCCAGAGCAACACCGCAGCAATCAGGATCGTGGTCACAACCCTGCGCACGAGCGTGATGAACGGCTCAATGATTCCGGTGGCAAGAGAGTCGCCCATCACATCCGCAAGCGTGTTTGATCGGTGCTGGCGAACGTACCAGGCGTAGGGAAGGTGCAGGTAGCGTTCCATCACGCGCGCGCTCAAGAGGCGCTGCTGCTCCCAGGAAAAGCGCACGGTCGTCCACATGGCCAGTACAGCGAGAACGCTGGAGAGCGTGAGACCGATCGCGGCCGCCAGACCCTGGGTGGCAATTGCGCCACGAGAACCGCAAGCCAGGGTCAACCTGCTCGAAACTCCGTGCGCGAGAGCCGGACTCGCCCCGGAAGCAGACGCCATGAATGCCATCACGAGGCCCATGCCTACAAGATCCGCGATACTGGCGAGGATACCGATGGCAACCACGGCCACGAAAGTGCGACGGGCAGAGGGAGAGAGCAACCCCCAGAGTGAGGACACCGTGGCGCTCAGCCGGCGTTGGTGTGTCCAGCAATGCCGTCGAAATCCGTGGACGGGACGTGCAATTGCGTGGCGCTATCGTGTCGAAGAGGCTTTCCGATGCAAGCTGGAGCCGGAGAGATGGCGAATGCATGATCGGCGGAACGGCCGTCAGGGTTCGTGCGAGAAGCTCTCATTCGAGAAAAGGCGACGCTCGGATACACCGACAGAAGCGCCGCGCAGATTCCAAGACCGTACCCCAGCACGACCAGCAGGCTGGTAAGGGGAACAATCGCAGCAGCGCGCAGGGCACGCAGGCGACACGCGGCCCAGACGCCGTCGACTGCCAGCAGGAACAGGCCCGTCGTCGTCACGAGGACAGTCAGGCGAACAGTTTCCTCTCCTCCCCTGAACGCGCACGCGACAAGAGAGAGAGCCCCCACAAGCAGTACCGCGGGAACCACGTGAGCGAACTCCAGGGTGCCACGCAGGCTGCGCCAGATATCCACGCGACGGACCCCACTGAGATACATCTTGCGGGCGTATGCGACGAGACTCGTGGTCCGGTGATGCCAGACCCTCGCCTCCTCGACGTACCGAATGCGAAAACCGCCATCCCGGACACGGTAGAGCAGTTCCTTGTCCTCACCGCTGTCATGGAAGGCGGGATTGAAGGCGCCCACGGATTCGAGTACCGAGCGGCGCACGGCCATGTTGCCCGTCCCGGGGAGATACTTGACCAGCCTGGTCCGGCCGTGGCGCAAGCCAGCGGTAACCAGGAATGAATCCATGGAGTGGCCGACACAGCGCGCAATCAGCGGGTCGGTGGGAGGAACGACGTCCGGCCCCCCCGTACAGTCGGCATCGTCCGCCAGAATCGGGGCCAGCAAAAGAGCCAGCCAGTCCGGGTCTGCGTGAATGTCGCCATCGATGAACGCAACGAACTCGCCCTTCGCGTGTGAGAGGCCGACATTGCGTGCCGTCGCGGCACCCTCGGAATGTGCAAGATGAAACAGGTGTACACGGGCATCGTCCGCAACGTGCCGTGCACAACGAAGCTCGGTGCCGTCAATGGAACCATCGTTCACGACGATGATCTCGAGGTTGTCCCACTCCTGCGAGCGTACGGAGGCGAGACAGGCATCGATCGTCGCAATGTTGTCGCGAGTGGGAATGACGACGGATACAGGCGGTTTCACGTGACGGTGCCGGTTCCCCGTCTGTCCCCTCAACTCCTCCCCTCCAGGGCGCGTGCTCCACAGTGCACGGTCCTGAAGGCGCGTGGGTCCACGAGAAGGGGCCGCCCGAAGGAGAGAGCTCCCGTGAAACTCGAACCCGTTGTGGGTGCGACGAATCCTCCTCATCACCCCTTTTGCCGAGCATCCAGCATACGGCGGCGCCGTGGTGCGCGCGAATGCACTGGCTCGTCACCTGGAGAAGCTCGGAACACTGTTCTGGGTACGCCGACCGGACGAAGGTTCCGGAGGTTGCCATACGCCTCCAGGGCGGCGAATTGACAGCACGCCTTCACGCTGGCGACAACTCTTCGACCCGTTCCTGCTCGTGCGGCTGGTCGCACTCGTCCGGGAAGAAGAGATTGACGTCGTCGTGGCATCCACTGTCATCAGTGGACTGATGGGACTGCTGGTCGCACGCCTGAGCGGGCGACCGTTCCTCTTCGACGACCACAACGTCGAGCACGACCTGCTGCGCCAGCAGAAGAGTCCGCTGACACGGGCCATGGCAACGCTGGAGGGAATTGTCTGTCGCGGTGCGGACCGGGTGTCGTGCGTGTCTGAACCCGACCGCGATCTTCTTGCACGAACCCTTCACGTTGCGCCGGAGCGACTCGACGTGGTCCCGAACGGGGTAAACGTCGCATCACGCACCTCTCCCGTCGATCCGAGCACGATGGGCATTCCCCGAGGTCGTCCGCTCGCGCTGTTCTTCGGCGTCCTGGACTATCCACCGAACGCCGAGGCACTTGCCCTCCTGGACTCGGAGCTTGCACCCCGCCTGCCAGGGTTTGCATTTGCGGTGCTCGGATGCGGACGGGGACCGCAAACCCATTGCACGAATGTGTTCCGTGTCGGCTTTGCGCCGGACCTCGGACCGTGGCTGGCAGCCTGTGACGTCGTGGTTGTACCGTTGCAGAGCGGAAGCGGCACGCGGCTCAAGATCCTCGAAAGCGTCGCGCACGGGGTTCGGGTGGTTTCAACGTCCGTGGGGGCACGCGGCCTGCGCACCGACCTGATGCGGGAGGCGCTGACCATCGTCGATGACTGGGAAGAGTTTTCCCGTACCGTCGCGCGCATGTCCGGGCTTCCCAGACCCGTTCCTTCGGAACAGTTCATGCGTCACTATGCGTGGGAGGCAATCTTCAATCGTTGCCTTCGATTGCCGTCACGGCGGTGATCAAGGGAATTCGTGTACCACGTTTCGTATCTCGGTGACAAAGCGCTCCGAAGACCACAGACCCGCGCGGTCGCCCAGGTTTCGGCGCAGCTCCTC
>JAJXVI010000486.1 GCA_021782195.1 bacterium
CCATGAATCTGAACTCCCGGTGCATGGCCATCGGCAAACCCGCGTCCAGATAGTCGTATAGACGCGCTGAGCCATTCAGACGCAGAACGTCCGGCGTCACGTCGTGCAGTTCTCGCCCTTTTTTGAGCGCTCCGAGGTACGACAGACCCACGTGATACCGGCGAAGTTCCTTCATCAAGAGCGGATATGGGAGGTTTCGGTGCATGTGCAGGAGCGGATTCTCGCGCGCAAGGTCGATATACTCCGACCACGCTTCCTCATAGGGCAGGCCTGCCGCCACCGGGCTCACGTAGACGTGCACGTGGATGCCCTGCGCGACCAGGTGACGGAACAGCTCCAGGTAACCGTGGTCGCGGAAGCCCAGCTTCTCGATGCCGAAGTTCCCGATGCTCACCGTGTGAACCTCGTCGCCGTCACGCCACGGGTTTTCCGGGCCATCTCCCTCGTCCCAGCAATACTCGGCGAACAGCAGACGCGGCGGCCTCCCGCGGCGACCGCGGAAATAGATCTGCGTCTGCAGGTCTCGACAGCAGAGTGCGTCGGCGTGGCGCGCGCAGAAACGCTGCTGCCTTGCGTACACTTCAAGCAGGAACGGTTCGCGCAACCCTTCCACCACGTCGTACGGGTCGTACACCACCACTCCCGGCTTGAACCGCACCAGACACTCGCTCGTGTCATCGGAAAACGGCGCGCAGACGTGAAATACGCGCGGCGAACGGGAGGCGCATCGCCAGAGGGCGTGCCAGTGGTTCACATAGCGCTGCGAAGAAGCAAAATAGCGCTCCACCTCAAAATTCGCGGGGTCGCGGTGAAACAACACGGGCGTCCATCCCATAAGCGACACCGCGCGTGCCAGACGCGCCTGGCGAATGCGAGGCGTGTCGCAGACGAAGACGACCTCGTGGCGAAAGAGCACGCCCTCTCCGCGTATCACCTTCCGCAGCACGCGCTTCAGCAGGGCCGGCAGGGTCCAGCGTGAGAACCAGAACTGCGCGCGACGACGCACCCAGCGCAAGACCTTCCGCAGGCCTTGCGGCATCGCGCCAAGAACTGCTGCACGCCCGCGACTCAGCACGAGCCGCTCACGAAGGCAGGTGGTAGCAGTTGCGACACACGGCCGGCAGGTTGCCTTCCACGTGGGCGCGTCGAAAGTCAACGTACGCGCGTCCCTTCCAGATGTCGGAAAGCGTGCGCTCCTCGCCAATCTCCCCGTCAATCTGGTACGTGTCCGGGTTTCCAATGATGCAGCACGGCACGACGCGACTGTCAGACGAGACGAACGCACGCGAGAACAGCCACGGACACAGCGTCTTCGGATTCCCCAGGCGGTAACGGTCACGCACGACCCAGAACGCCACGTTCACGCCGCGCGCTCTGCCCCGCTCCACGAGGGGTGGCAGCCGGTCGACGTCGAGTTCGTCGAAGACGCTCAGTTCGCGCGCCACGCCCTCCCACGACTCAACCGCCCAGGAACCCACGTTCAAGGCAAAAACCTGGGTCGTGAAGCCGAGATTGGCCGCGACGTCGACCAGCGCCTCAAGCTGGTCGACATTGCGCGACTGCACCACCGTCCACATCTTGGTGCGCTCCACCCCGAGTGAGCGGCAGTAATCGTTGATGAGGCGGCAGTTCGCCGAAACGCGGGAAAACACCGAACCCCGCCGAATGGCCTCGAACGTCTCGCGGTCTGCCCCGTCGACGGATATCTGAATCTCGTTCGCACCGCTGTCAACCAGTTTCCGGGCGTTGTCCCGCAGGTGCAGGAGCGAGGCATTCGTCGTGGTGCGCACCCAGATGCGACGTGCCCGAGCATGGGAAATCATCTCGAAGTAGGGATCGCCCTGCATGACAGGCTCACCAATCCCCTGCACCTTGATCTCGAGGAGGCCTGGCTGGTCGTCAAGAATACGCTTGAACTCCTCAAGCGACAGGTCACGCGCGCGGCGCCCGTGTGGCCAGTCGCTGACCGTGCACATCACGCAGTGGAAGTTGCAGCGACTGACGTTCTCGAAGTCGAGACGAAGCGGAAGGTAGTCGACCTCGACTGCGTACGGGTTTGCACGATAGCGCTCAAAGTTCGCCCGACAGGCCGGACTCGCAGCCAGCGCGGCTTCACGCTCCTCCGCGAAAGCTTCCACGCCTCCGCAGGGGACGGGCGTGGGGAGCCCGTCGAGGATCTTCCAACGCCGTTCGTCTTCGCTTTGCGCACGGGACCGGCCACCGTCGCGCAACGGTTCGCTGTCTGCCATCGCCGATCGGTTCGGCGGACGCCCCCGCGCTCCTTCCGCTCAGCGCCAGCAGGCCAGGGGGACGGGGTGGTCGCGACCGCCCTCACGCACCTGCCGCGCCAGTTCCATGGCCTGCTCGATGCAGTCGTCCATGTCGAGGCCGTAACGATAGCTGCCCGCGCGGCCGATCGAGAAAACGCACTCGGGCATCATGGCGTAGTACTTGCGAGCGAGATCCTGGTCGGCTGTGAAGGGGACCGGATAGTGTTTGCCGTTGAGCGACGGAATCTCCATGCCCACCAGGCTCGTCGGCGACTCGTGATGGGTGAACTTCTTGTACTCGACCAGGCGCGTGAAGCCCTCGTCGTTTGCGTAGTAGAGGAAATAGACGTGCTCGGGGAAGACGTGCTCGGTCGGGAACACGATCTTGTGGAAGTCGCGGCCGATAAAGCGAAGCTCGCCGTGACAACAGTCGAACATGGCGTCCGGAGAGATCGTGTTGACCAGCAGGTCGAATGAGACCGCCTCACCGTTGATGTAGACGCGCCGATGCTCGAGGTCGTACCGTTCGATGCGCGTGCAGAGGCGCACGATGGCGTCCTTCGTGGTGAAGTCGAAGAAGTGGTTGTAGCCGTCCGGCGCGTACGGATACGCTGACAGCGCCGTCTCCCACGCCGCGCGCGGACCGTTCTTGATCGTCACGCCCTTCGGCGACCAGTTGAACGTGTCAATCAGGCGATTGTCGTCGACCATCCACATCTTCTTGTTGTACTGGTCGATCAGCTTCTCGTACAGCGTGCGCCCGACCGATCCGATCCAGTAGTCCTCGAGGTTCTTCGCTTCCAGCACGCCGACCGCCACCGCGCGCTCCGCCGCAATCTTCTCGCGGTCGGGCATGGCCGCGACGTCGTCCTCGTGAATGGGATAGTTGTAGAAGGCGTTGTCGCGCTCGACATAGGTGAGGAACTGGTGATCGGCGCACGACCGCAACGGACAGATGGCGTCCATGTAGTCGTATACGGCCTGGTTCTGGGTGAGAAAATGGCGCGGACCGAACGTGTAGGGATGACCTCCGAACCAGTTCGTGCGCACGCCGGCCCCGAGCACGACCGGGATCACG
>JAJXVI010000487.1 GCA_021782195.1 bacterium
GAGACATTTTGCGGTCGAGTTTGCCGAAGCGGCACGGTGCAAGTCCTTCTGACGATGTTGCAATGATCCTGCTTCGAGGGTAGAAGGGATTGTGCGAGGGGAGGTATGGCCGTTGCGTGTGTTCTCTTTTACCGCCCGCGACAGGCGGGGAACGATGGTTCGGCGGCAGATTCAGGCCCGTCACCGCGCTGCGGCACTGGCGAGGCTCATGCATTGCGGTTATTCCGAGGTCTGTCTGTTTGAAGGCGAACTGCCGGAAACCAGGTTGCTGCGTCCAGGGATTGTGGGGATGGTCCATCGCAGACTTCACGTTCCGAGGCCCGAGATTGCGTTACCTGACGCGGCTTCACCACCTTCAGACACCGCATTCCTGGCAATTTCGGACCATCCCCCTCGAGCTCACGTTTGTCGTGCCGCGGCCTCCACCCCATCCGAACCGACTCGCGCACCTGATGGGGGAAGGGCCGTTCCGCCCCGCCGACCGCTCTCCGCGCGCCTTTTCGACCGGGTCCCCTCCTGGCTGCGCGCTCGCCTGACGACGAGGGCGACGCCGTCCGGGCGCTTCCCGCTTCCTGTCTCGCTCGGGTCCGGGCTGCGCGCGCGCCTCGCTCTGGCGTGTAGCCCTGTCCTCGCGCGAGCGTCCGCGAAATCACCGTATCCTGTCCCGGACGGCGCAACGTGTCGGATTTCGGTGCTCGAGCGTATGACGCTTCTGCGCACGCTCGCCTGCATGCTCGAGGTCGGTATTCCGCTCTGCCCGGCGCTCTCAGCGCAACTTGCGCACTGTCCCGATTCCCGCGTGCGGAATGTTCTCCGTCGCGTGTATTTTCGCGTGAGTGAAGGGGCCGCGCTGTCGGCTGCCTTTGCCTCGTGTGCAGGCGCCTTCCACCCTCGACACTTTCGCCTGTTGGTGGTGGGCGAGGAATGCGGTGACCTGCCGGATGCGCTGCGTCGCCTCGCGGAGGAGGAGAAGCGGCGCTATCTGCTCGCACGCCGTATCTGGGACCTTCTCACGTACCCCGTGTGCGTCCTCGCGGGGGCCACCCTGCTGCTGCTGGCGACGGGCGGATGGCTGCTGGCCGCCTGCCGCCCCATGCTGATGTCGGCTCACGTCTCGATGGCTCCCCTGAGCGTGATCGTGCTCGGTACCGCGGCTTTCCTGACTGGCCCTCGAGGGCTCGTATTCCTTGTCGTCACGGCAATCGTCGTGGGTACCGTCGTTTCATCGCCGACCCGGTGTCCTGGAATGCGGGACCGTCTTGAGCGGCTTGCGCAGGCTCTCCCGATACTGGGGGCGACGCTCCGGCTCGTGGAGGCCGCACGTGTGTGCGCAACGCTTTCAGTGCTGTGCTCAAGCGGCGTGTCGCTGCTGCAAAGCCTTGAGCTGGCCGTGGACGACTGCGTGACCGAGGCGGGTCGGCGGGCAGTGCGCGCGGCTCTGTGCGGGATCCGGCAGGGACGCTCCCTGTCGGATGCGCTGGCGGGGACGGCATTCTTCTCTCGCACGACCGTGCACCTGATCGCCGCCGGGGAGGAGGCGGGACAACTGCCGTCCGTGCTCAGACGCGTGGTCGACTCGAGCGATCTCGAGATTCAGCTCGGACTGGAACGTTTCGTCGCGGTGGCCCAGCCGGTTGCGATCGTCTGGCTGGGCGCGCTCGTGGCGGCCATCATCGTCATTGTTCTCGCGCCGCTCTATGAGGTGGCGAGCCTGTCTACGACTGTGGGAGGTTGAAAGCCATGGCGTACACTGACCACGATCTTCTGGCCCTGCTCGAAGGTGACGGCGACACCGCGGAAGGTGGGGCGTCAGTTTTCGAGCCGACGTGTGTTCGCTGTCGTCAGTCGACATCGGCGGAACTTCGCCTGGAGGGACTGGTGAAGATCGCGCGGGTCGTCAACTCGATCCTCGACATTGACCAGATCCTCGATGTCGTCATGGATGAACTGTTGATGCTGGTCGGTGCGGAGCGCGGATTTGTGGCGCTTGTGAATGCCGCGTCGCAGGCAGTCGAGTTTCGCGTGGCTCGCAACCTTGACCGGCGCACGCTGGAGCAACCGACGTTCGCGGTCAGCCGCAGCATTGTTCGAGAGGTCTTTGCGCCTCGCCGCCCTTTGTACTCGATGAATGCGGCGCGCGATCGAAGGTTTGCTACGACCCCGAGCGTGCAACTGTTCGGGTTGAGAGGGGTCCTTGCGGTGCCCCTGCTCGTGAAGGCCGATACCATCGGGGTGATCTATCTCGACAGTTCGTTGCGGCACGGATCATTCGTTGAGAGCGACCTGGAGTTTGTCTCCCTGTTTGCCAACCAGGTTGCCATGGCGATTGACAGTGCGCGACTCGACCAGGAGCGTCGGCGTGTGCACGAACTGTTCGAGGGGTATGTTTCCCGGGAACTTCTTGACGATATCCTGACGCGTACCGACCTCAACCTGGCCGGGCAGGTATGTGACTGCACGGTGATGTTCTGCGACATCCGCGGCTTTACCGGTCTCTCGGAGCAACTGAGCGCGACGTCGCTGGTCGCGCGTCTCAACGAGTTCTATCGGGAGATGGGCGAGATCATTTTTCGACACGGTGGGATTCTCTTCACGTACCTGGGGGACGCGATCATGGCCGTCTTTGGTGCACCGGTTGCGCGTTCCGACGATGCAAGTCGTGCGATCAAGGCAGCGCTCGATATGTGCAAGCGCCTCGGGGAACTCCAGCTTACCTGGTGCGCACAGGGGACACCGGTTTTTGAGATGGGAATCGGACTGTGCACCGGCGAGGTTGTTGCGGGCGACGTGGGGTTTGCACGCAAGCGAGAGTACACGGTCATCGGCGACGCGGTGAATACGGCGGCGCGTCTGGAGAAGCTCAACAAAGGACTGGGTTCGCGCATCGTCATGAGCGATTCGACGCGTGCGGCCGCGGGGGCGGGCTTCCCATTGGAGCGGCTCGGCAGCGTGAAGGTGCGAGGGAAGTCGCTTCCGATGGACCTGTGGACGGTCTGCGGTTTCGGGGCAGGGGCCGGAGAGCGTGGCGTTGGCTGCGGAAGTCGTGCGTTCGATGCCGAACAATGTTAACAGCGCGGCAAACACGGAACCGTCCGAATGGGCTACAATGGGAAGGAAGGGAAGAGTCCATGCAGATCAATCCAGCAATCCCGGGCAAACTGACGCGTGTTGCCACAGGTAACGTCGGGACCCCTCGTCTGTCGGCCGATGGAAGCACCATCGTGTACACGAAGTGGGTCAACAATCAGTGGGACGTCATGCGATACCGCGATGGCAAGACGATTGCCGTTTCCGATGACCCTCACAACGACGTCGGTCCGTCGGTCAGCGGAGCTGCCCACACC
>JAJXVI010000488.1 GCA_021782195.1 bacterium
AGCCGTTGGTGCGTGGGCCGTGCTTCGCCAGGGACCGTCAGTCTGCATGGAGGCCCGCGCGAAGCCATCAAAGTCGAAATGTCGGCGTTCGAATCGTCGAGAGCGGATACTTGCCATGCTGGAACGCCAGCTTGCTTTCAGTGCGTCGCTTGTCGATCCCGAATCGCACATCTGGCCCTCGTGGCTCGTCCACGCGGGGATTCTTCCAGCCCCCTCTCGAGCGACGCTCTATGCGGCGGGCGGCCTGATTTTTGCCGCACGAGGTGATCTGGTGGCCGCTCGCACGCTGCTCGAGAGGATAGAGCGCTTGCCGCACCGACCTTTCGAGGGGGAAGTGCGTCGAATTGCGCTGGCGTGGCGAGTTGCCGACGCCGTGGAAAGAGGAGACTGGCCGACTGTTGTCGCGTCAAGCAGGAATCCGGCCGTGCGGAGAAATCGCACGGCCGGATTCCTGAGGGCGGTTGGGCTGCGTCTTCTCCGCTCCGAGCACGCGCCGTCAGACGTGGAACTGCGCAGAAAGTGGCGTGCAACCGCTCGCTGGCGCGCAACTCGCCATCTTCTGCAGCGCGCGCTTCGTTGTCCGCGACAGTCCACGGAACAACCTCTCGGCGATGTGGCCGTACCCGCCAACTTTCACGGCGCCGCGGACGCGCCGCGCGGGGCGACTTCCCCCGCCGAGTGTTGCGACGCGGCGTCCCCTCCTCCCCAAGAGCGGTTACGGCGCGCCCTGTCGGTGCAGCTGGCGCTGATGAACGGGCACGTTGCCACGGACGGAGCCTCGCTGCGCCGTCTGGGAAGGCTCTGGGACGCAGCACTTGGCGATGAAGACTGGCGCGAATCGCTGAAATTGCGCGCCGTGACACTGGGAGCACCCGAGGCCTCAAACGTGCTGATCGAACTGGAAGGGGCCGTCAGCGAGCAGCTTGCTGCGCTGGCGAGGCAACATCACGTCAGGTATGAAGACGTGGTTCGAAGCGGTTCGCAGACTCTGGTAAAGTCCGGGCGTATTCTGCGCTGCGAGTGCTTGCGGCGATTGGAAACGACCGTGGCTGCCTGCCAGCAGAGAGTCGAGGAGAAGCGAGCACTGCCGGTCGCTGCTGAACGGGCTGAATTCGAGTCGTTACGCGACATGTATCGAGAGGCCGTTGTTTTTGGAGGCGACGATCTGCGAGCCCTGGCTTTCAGCCTCTGCCACGCAACGTTCTGTGGACTGGGTGCGTGGCTGTGGAATGAGCGCAATGAACGCAGGCTGGGTCACGAGATTTTTCGCTTTCTCATGATGGAGGCGCTTCTCCTCGAAGACGAGAGCGCACTACGGCTTGAAGCGCGGAACGTGCGGGCAGGGAGATAATCAGTCGATGCTCGCCAGCTTCCGGAACGCGGCTCGAGTCGCGGCCGCGTTCCGGGCGTGAATGGAGATGATCAGTCGGTGCTCGCCAGCACGTCGCGTGTGGTCGCCCCGACGATCCGCAGGTGCGATCGCAGTTCCTCTGGCAACGTCGCATAGGTAGTTTGTGGCATGACCACCACCCCACCGGCGTCGGTCTCGCCCGCTGCTGTCGGCGTATGCGGATCTTTCGGCCGCTCGTGCGCGGAGATCCATTTTCGCAACTTCACCAGCGACTTGAGGTCGGCGACCGGTCCGCGGTCCGCGTAGTAGATGAACCCGTATTCTCCATGACCATATACGGCCATCGGTGTGGTGGGCAGTACCTTGCGCCGGGTTTCGGCGCACAGAGCGGTAAAGCTTCGAACCGGTTCGAGTGCGGGGTAGACAATGCCCACGATGCATGCGAACAGGCCCAGCGTGCCAAGACTTGCTGAGAGCACGGGCCAGACTGTCCGCGAGTGGTCCGACGCTGGCCTGGTGCTGCTGGCCTGTGCCGGACGCGCGAATACGGCTGCGACCAGACAGCCAAGTGCCAGGAGAGTAAACCCGAGTTCCGCACCTTCAGGCGCGCCGAGCGGAACCCGAACCGCTCGCGCGGCCCAGAAGCGCAGTGCGGTCGCCAGGATCGTCCCCAGAGCGGCGCCGAGAGCGAACGGCCAGCGCAGGTCACGCTTTTCGGCCACCACGGCGTCGAGCATCCCGCCGACGGCGAGCGCACACGGAACATACACGAAGGCCGCGTAGCTGGGTAGCTTTGTCTGGGCCAGCGTCAGTCCCACGAACGGTATCACGACCCAACAGAGCAGAAGGCGATCCGCGTCGGTACGTCGGGTGAACAGTCGCTTCAGTGCGGAGGGAAGAAGCAGGCTCCAGGGAAGGAAGCCTCCGAGGATGACCGGAACGTAAAGCCAGAGAGGACCACCCTGATGCTCCACCTTCTGGGTGATGCGGCCAAGGAAGTAATATCCGAGTACGGTTCGGGCGAAGACGGCACCGTGTATCGCGATCTGCACGGCGTACCAGCTTCCGCCCACGAGCAGCGCCAGTGCGAGTCCGCGGAACCAGGGTAGCTCGTGCAGGCGCCGAGGGGCAGCGCAGCTGAACGCAAACGGTATCACCACGACGAGGGGAATGACCATTCCCCACGGTCCTTTTGCCAGCCACGCCAGTCCACAACCCAGAAAGAACAGCCAGTATCCCTTTCGCTGTCCGCTCCATCCGATGAAGAAGCCGAAAATTGCAAGCGACAGGAAGAAGAGCAGGGCGGTGTCGATGATCCCCATCCGGCTTTCAAGGAAATACTGGATGGAAAGCCCCAGGCATGCGGCCGAGAACAGGCCGGCTCGAGGTCCCGCGATGCGCCATCCCCAGAGACAGGTCAGCGCGACTCCGGCCGCTCCAAAGACGGCGGACGGCAGTCGTGCGGCCAGCTCCGTGTTGCCAAGCATACGGAAACTGAGTGCCTCTAGCCAGAAGTAGAAGGGGGGGTGGTTGAACCACGGACGGCCGTTCCACCACAGCGTCAGCCAGTCGCCCCTTCGCAGCATGTGACGCGCCATGGAAGCGTAGGTGGTTTCATCTCGCGACCAGAGGGTACTGTGCCCCAGGGCAACGGTGTAGACGGCAAGCGCAGCCACAAAAGTGAGTGTTACTGCGACCCAGGGTTGCAGGGGTGTGCGATGATTCGCGAGTGGGAGGGGTTCACCAGAAGTCAAGAGACGAGGGGCAGGGAAGTCGAGCGACGAGTGCGGCCGGCTCCCGTGCGCAAGGCGCTCCAGGCGCGCAGGCACAGGGGTTGTCGATCGCGACGCGACCGGCTCAGACTGGCTGCGCGACCTCCACTTTTGCCTGGAGCTGGCCCTGGGCGGCCAGCAGGATGGTCAGTTCATTCTAGACAAGTTCGCGCTTGTCTCCCCGTTTCTGCTTGCGTTTCATGATGAATTGGACTTGTT
>JAJXVI010000489.1 GCA_021782195.1 bacterium
GCTCAAGCGTCATCCCGACAACGACGAAGCGTGGACGGCCATCGGTTGCGGCGACATGCTGATCGGCGAGTACAAGAAAGCCGAAGGGGCGTTCCGACACGCACTGTCGTCCAATCCCAACAACCGCACCGCACAGCTCAACCTCGACGAGCTCACGAAACCGCACCAGCTCCCTCCGCCGGGAGACATCGCAATGGGCAACACCGAAGCTGGTGTTCCGGAATCGCCCGCGCAGGTCGCCGCGAATATCGCGAACCAGGCCGCGGCAATGCTCAAGTCTGCTCGTGCCAACCCGCGCAAACAGGACGAAATGGAAGCTCGCGCCGAGGCGGAGTTCAAGCAGGCCCTGAAGGTCGACCCGACCAACGAGAAGGCACACTTCGAACTGGGTGATCTCTACTTCAATCGCGCCCTGCGGACGGCCGGCGCCGGCGCAAATGCCTTTCAGCCCGCCATCGAACAGTATCTACTCGCGACCAAGTATGCGCCCACAGACCCGTACCCTCATCGCTACCTGGCGCTCGCCCTTGACTCTGTGTACGACCGCTCCAAGTCCACGCCATACCTCGATCGCGCCATCGAGGTCGAGAGCCTTTGCATTCGCCTCTGTACAGACGCACAGGGCCATCCCATACCAAAGTATCAAGCCCTCTACCAGGAAGCCCGTGCTCATCTAAAGACGCTGGTTCAAAAGAAGACCGCACTGGGGGCCCGATGATGACAACCCGCGAACGCTCCTCCGGGGTGACAGGGCCGGCGCCCGACACCAGTACCCGGATTCAGTCCGTGGTCGCCGCAATCGCCCCCAGGGTCCGGCCGCTCGGGCTGGCCTGCGCCGTCGCGCTGGCGTGGTTCGCCGTTCTGCACGCAGCCATTGCCTCGTCGAACGCTTCCGACTATCGCATCAAGGGAGTCTTTGTCGGGATGCGTGAGAAGGAGATGCGCAGCCTGACGCGCTGGCAACCCGCGGAAGTGGAGAGCATGTTCGCCAGGCTCGACACGAGCGGTCGTCTGAAGTGGGTCACCATGCGACACGATCACTCGGTCTTTGCGGCAATCGACCGGAAGTCGGGGAAGGTTGCGATCGTCGTGGGACCCGAACTGAAGAAGGATAGCAGAAGCCTTTTCATGGCTGGCGACCAGAAATATCGGGCTGAACTGAGTCTTCTTCCCATCCAGCACGACGACAACTGGGTATTCAGCCTCGATGACCTCAAGATCGCAGTTCAGTTCGACCGGTAAGCCGCCAATACCGCGTCAGTCATTTCCCGTGTCATCCTGGCCGAGCCCTCGCTCGACGTGCGGGGGGGATTCATCGACGGTCTCACTCCCCGTCCGGCACCGAGTGGTCCAGGCACGGAAATCCAGTAGCCCTCCCCCGGTACATTCCGCCCCGGAATCGTCCAAACAGGACAGAAGGAGTCTGCCCTCGCACACCAGGCGCCTGCGCGGCAGCCTCCTCCTGTTCCCTCAGGCCATGATCTGTTTGAAGCTTTCCACGTCGTAGGCGCGAGACAACGCGTCCTCGTACGTGATGAGCCCGGATGTCACGAGCTGCTTGAGGCAGGCTTCCATTGTCTGCATGCCATACTCCGCGCCCGTCTCAATGATGCTGCGCAGATGGTGCGGACGAGATTCCCGAATGAGATTCCGCACAGCCGGAGTCGCAATCATGATCTCCGTGCAGAGCACCATCCCCTTGCCGCGCGCGCGTGGCACGAGAAGTTGCGAGAACACCCCCTCAAGAGAGGTCGCAAGCTGGATTCTCACCTGTGACTGCTGGTGTGCCGGAAACACGTCGATGATGCGGTTGATCGTGTCAATTGCACCGTTGGTGTGCAGGGTCGAGAAAACGAGATGCCCGGTCTCCGCCGCCGTGAGGGTCGTCTTCATCGTCTCCACGTCACGCATCTCGCCAACCAGGATGATGTCGGGATCCTGACGCAGTGCCGACATCAATGCGGCTGAGAAGGAGTTCGTATGAACGCCGACCTCTCGCTGACGGATCAGGCACTTCTTGTTCACATACGTGTACTCAATCGGGTCCTCGATCGTGATCACGTGACAGTTGCGGGTCATGTTGATGTACTCGATGGTGCTGGCCAGCGTCGTGGTCTTGCCAGACCCGGACGGCCCGGTCACCAGAATCAACCCCTGGTTGCGCTGCGCCAGTTCACGAATGATGAGCGGCACGCCAAGCTCCTGGTGATCTCGCGGGATATTGGGGATCACACGGAAGACGGCCCCCATCGCATCCTGTTCGAAGAACAGGTTGGCTCGAAAACGAGCCACGTCGGGCAGGGCAAGCGACAGGTCGAGTTCCTTCTCGTTTACAAGGCGCTCGTACTGTATGCCGCTCAGGAGTCCGATCAACATCTTCTGCAATCGGTCAGCAGTCAGTTTCTCCAGCGTGTGCAGGGGCACAAGCTGGCCCTTGATGCGCAAAATCGGATAGTTGGTGGCGGACAGGTGGAGGTCACTGGCTCCCTGCGTCACCACGCGCTTCAACAGGTCTTTGAGGAGGTCGTCGATCGTGGTCCGAGGTTTGGTCGAGCTCATACGGTCCATTCTAGTATGCCCGCACACGTGCAGGCACGAGGATGCGTCAGGTAGTTTCACATGTCGGGCAACGAGTCCTGCGTGCACATCCCTTCGAGAGCGACGCAAGCGCAGGAGGAGCGCCAGGGAGGGAAGCGAAGAATCGAGCCGCACACCGCCTGGAAGCTTTTTCCACGGGTGCTTGAAGGAGCATTGATCCAGATGAACACCAACCTGCGAGGCAAGAGCCTCCTGTCCGTCGCCGACCTCGACACAGATGGCGTCGAGCAGGTGCTGCAGACCGCCGTCGAACTGAAGGCCCTGCATCGCCAGAACATTCCTCACGCCCGGCTCCCGGGGCGCATTCTTGCCATGATTTTTGAGAAGCCCTCGACCCGGACTCGCCTGAGTTTCGAGGCCGGTATCACGCAACTGGGCGGGGCGGCCATCCACCTCTCGTCGCGTGACATGCAGCTGGGTCGAGGCGAGACCATTGCCGATACCGCGAGGGTCCTCAGCCGGTACGTAAACGTCGTGATGGCGCGTACTTTCGCGCACCAAACCGTGCTCGATCTCGCAACCTGGGGTACCGTCCCGGTCATCAACGGTCTGTCCGACCTCGAACACCCGTGCCAGGCTCTCGGAGACGCCGGCACCATGATGACACACTTCGATGGCGATGTCCGTGGGCGCAAGTTCGTGCTCTCGTGGGCGTACCACCCGAAGGCTCTCCCGATGGCGGTGCCCAATTCGGCGCTTCTTTCGGCGGCACGGCTCGGCATGAACGTGGTCGTGGCCCGGCC
>JAJXVI010000490.1 GCA_021782195.1 bacterium
CCTGCAACATCTGACCACGCGGGCATTCCCCGCGAAGACTCCGCACCCTCCATGAGCGCGGATCCGGTGCCGGACCGAGCGCGAGTCACCACCAGCGCGCCCGCAGATCCATTTTCGGGGCGTTGCGACGATCGCGTAAGACTGACACGTCGCCCACGGCCGGCGCCCGTATCTCCCACTCACTGGCAGGCGCGCCCCGTTCGACCAAGCCGCGCGACGGCAGCGGTGGCCTGCCAGGGTTCTTCGGGTAAGGTCAAGAAGCTCCGTCCATGACCGACAAGACTCAGTTCAACCTGCGTGTGCACTATCCTGTCGAGAGCGGTCGACTCACTGTTCGAACCGACCAGAACTGGAACCGCGCTGTGGAGGCCGTTGCCGTCAGTCCCGATCGCCAGACCTGGACATTCGAGTTGCTTCTCGACCGGCCATACATCTATTACAAGCCCTGTCTGGAGATGGCGCACAGCGTTGCATGGTCGAGAGGCAACAACTACCTCGCAATTCCCGTGAGGTCGGCGAGAAGACCCGAAGCACCCGCCCTGGGCTGCGCCCGCGAAACGGTCGTGGAAGTTGACGTCTATCCGCACTTCCATGGCAAGGTCGGCGGAACCATTGGAAAACTCATCGAGGTTCCGGCTGCGAACGGCGTTTGCAGCCACCTGATTCGCTGCTACTATCCTCCCGGTTACCATCAGAATCCGCTGCAGCGCTTTCCCGTCCTGTACATGCACGACGGGAACAACCTCTTCTTTCCTGGCGAGGCTTTCCTTGGAAGCGACTGGCAGGTCGAGCAGACCATGGACATGCTCGACGCCATGAACATCATTCGCCCGTGCATCGTGGTGGGCGTCTATCCGCGTACCCGGGAGGTGGAGTACACCGCTCCGGGTTACCACGAATACGGGCGCTTCCTGATCGATGAAATCAAGCATAAGACCGTCGACCAGCAGATACGCACCATGCCGGGCCCGTCATCGACGGCAGTCATGGGTTCGTCGCTCGGCGGCGTGGTATCACTTTTCATGGCGTGGGAATGGCCCGAAACTGTTGGGATGGCAGCCTGCATGTCAAGTACTTTCACGTGGCGTGACAACCTGATGGAACGCATCGCACGCGAACCCCGGAGGTCGGTGCGACTCTATCTTGACAGCGGTTGGCCGGGCGACAACTACGAGGTTACCCGCAGCATGCGCGATCTGCTGTTGCACAAAGGGTACCAGTACGGGCGCGATCTGCTTTATTTTGCGTTTCCGGAAGCCCTCCACGATGAGCGCCACTGGGCGATGCGGTCACATATCCCGTTCCAGTTTTTCTTCGGGGACACGTACCTTCACGCCCCCCCCGCATCGCCGTGACCCTGTCAATTTTTCTTCACACCCGTAATGCATCGCACAATGAACCCGGGCGTGTGTTATACTTCTTTTGATGCGCCTCTCTGCCAGTCGCGACTGTCGGCGCGGCGTGATCAGCAAGAAAACTGCACAGGAGCGCCACTTGTCCAGACGCAGAAAAGAGTACGGTTTTACGCTCATCGAACTGATGATCGTCATCGCGATCATCGCAATTCTGGCTGCAATCCTTGTGCCCAACTTCATTCGGGCACGTGCTGAGGGGCAATTGTCTGCGTGTGAGTCAAACCTCAAGAACTTCGGGAACGCCATGGAGATGTACGCGACAGACAACGACGGACGCTACCCTTCCGGGCTTTCACAGCTCACTCCCAACTATCTCAATGTACTGCCGACCTGTCCTTCGGCCGGCGCCGACTCTTATTCATCATCCTTCACATCATCATCCAATCCTGATGCCTACACGATCTTTTGCAGTGGCAACAACCATACCGCCGCCGGTGACAACGTCAACTTTCCAGAATACAACTCATCGGGTGGCCTCGTCGAACACTGAACCGGGTTGCCGCCTGGTCGCGGGAAGCGCGCCCCTCCAACACTGACCGCAATGTCCCTCAAGCCAGCGCCTGGCCGGCGTCCTGGCGTGGGGGACATTTTCACGCAAGACCCGACACGCGCATCGACCGGATTCGGGTGCGTCCCGGGCGTGCCCCATGACGGCTACCTGACACCGTGTCGCTTGAGGGGGCGTCCGCGCGTCGGGGACGGGAACGCGCCACGGTCCGCGCGTCGGGGACGGGAACGCGCCACGTCCGCGCGTCGGGGACGGGAACGCGCCACGTCCGCGCGTCGGGGACGGGAACGCGCAGACCGTGTGAAAGCCTGCAGGACGGCCCCGTTTCGCAGGATTCCTCCAGACAGATGGTGAACTGGCTGAGGTCATGCTGACCGATTCTGAGGTCGCTCGTGTGCTCCTGGCGCACTCGACGCTGGACCATATCTTCAGCGTACAGTACGATGTTTCGCGCCTACCGGAGCTGATTTCCGAGGTTGGCATGCAGTACATCGGCTGCGAGTTCGTCTCTCTCTGGAGGTATGAGCCAGAGACCAACGTGCTGCGGAACGTCGTCGCGCGTGACCGCCTCGGCGAAATGAACCGTCCTACAAACCTGCCCGCAGGCACCATCTGCCTTGCGGTCGAACACGGTGACGGGCGCGGCATCATGGTGAACCTTGCGGCGGACGTCCTGGCCGGACAACGGTTTGAGAATATGCCGTGGCATTGTTACGTCGTGAATGACCGTTCGCGCGATGCACGCGCAGCCCCCAAGCCCATGCATACCGAGGCATCCGATGCGCGGTCAAGCATGTATGCTCCCCTTGTCTACAACGGCTTCAAGGGAATGATCATGGCGTTAAACCACGAGCACGACCACTTTACCCGTTCTGACTGGGAAGTTCTGCGCGTTCTCGCCTCGAAGGCCGCGATCCTGATGGACAACCTCGAGCAACGGCGCCAGGTCGAGCGCACGGCACATCTTGCGTCACTCGGACACGCGGTCGACCTCGTTCGCCATGAGTTGAGGGCCCCTCTCACAGCCATCAACGGTTCAGCGTCAGTCATTCTTCGATGCCTGGGTCAACTGCAAGCACCGTCGTCAGTTCAAACCACCATCGAAGACATGGCTCGCACGATCCAGAGCGAGGTGCGCCGAAATGTGCTGATGCTCGGTGACATCCAGGCCTTCTGCCGACCTGTCCTCGAAGTTGCCCTGCATCGCGGAGACCTCAATCGGTTTCTGATGTCAAGTCTTGAAGCAATTGAACGAGCCATCGATCGAGGCAGGCTGCGCCTTGCATTGAACCTTGCAGACAATCTTCCAATGGTTGATTTTTCGTCAGATCACCTTCTCGAAGCACTGCGCAATTTTGTACGAAACTCGGCGGAGGCTGGTAGCCCGTCTGCGGCCATCATCACCCGCGCCGAAG
>JAJXVI010000491.1 GCA_021782195.1 bacterium
ATTGTTCGCTCGTCGCCCCGGGTCAACCGGCTGTTCGACGTCTTGCGTCTTGAGTTCCTCAAGTAGAGAGATTGGGAAAAGAAAAAACAGGGTGGGTGCCAGCACGTCCCCGGCTCTTTCCCACCCCGTCGTCAGAACTCAGGAATTTTCTCGCAGACGACCCTGGAACAGCGGGGCAAGTCTGGCCTGCGCCCACGCGCTTTGTACGCAAACCGGTCGGTCGTGATGGCAGACCGTGGGCGCCATCATGGGATCATGGACACTGCGCTGCGTCTGACGCGGCGTCGACTTCCATGTCCGGCAACTTTTGTCTGGATTGTCGATTTAATCGACGCGCCTCATTGATTTTCTCATTGCCCGCCCACGCGAGTTCAAGCCCGCTCTTGATAAGGAGCAGATCCTCGGTTTCCAGATACTGGCGAAAGTGCAGAACTGCCTTGTTGTACAGTTCAATGCCCTCGAATCCCACTTCCAGTTCTTCGCGGAAGTCGTCGATGGCTTCTTGCGGAATGTCGAGGTCGCGAATTTCTCGTTCCTTCTGGGCCATCTTGAAGGAAATTTCGTCTACGAAACGCGCGAACTGGGGAGTCGTCCAGTCATGGTCAACCAGTTTCTTGACCGCGCTGCGAAATTCCAGGTAGCGATCGTAGATTGGGTCTGCCACACCCTGCTCGGTGAACTGCAGCGAAGGGAGATAGAGGCTGCATACCTCACAGTTCTGGCTACCATCGGGGTTCTGTGTTCCACACTTGATGCATTCCAAGACCTTGTCTTCCTTTCGACCCGTTTGTGTCCTTGCGTTCACCAGGGGATTGCTTGGTGACCGTTCTTGGCCATCCCTCTACAGGTCAAGCCGTTCTCTCTTCTTGGAGCGATACAGCGAGGCCAGAATATCCCGCGCCTGGGCGTTCATATTGGTCTGACGCTTCTCGACCTCCTGCGCGGCTCTTAGATCTCGTGCAAGATCCTCCACGTTCTGGTAGCGTCGTGCACGATCCTGCTGCAGGCACTGGGCCAGGGTGGCTTCGAGTTCAGCGGAAGCGGAGGAGATCAACGCGCGCAGGGGCGGCACGTTGAACCGGTAGCGTTCGAGGGGTTGACCCGTCATCAGGAAATACAGCGTGGCGCCTACCGAGTAGATGTCGGTTCGATGGTCGATGGTGCCCTTGGCGTATTGCTCTGGAGGCGAGAACCCGGGCGTTACAAAGGTCAGCCCGGCTACCTTCACACCCGCCCCTGAATAACGGGCAATGCCGAAGTCGATCATCTTTATGCGACCCTCGTAGGTTCGCAGCAGGTTATTGGGCTTGATGTCGCCGACGACCACCGGTCGTGGATGGCGGCTGTGAAGATACTCAAGGATGTGGCAGATCTCGATGCCCCACGAGAGCGTTTCAGATTCAGTGATTGGCACCCCGCGGTCCAGCATGATCTGGTACAGGGTCTGTCCGGCCACCCATTCCATCACCAGAAAGTACACGTCGCTGGTTGAGAAGAACTCGAAGACCTTCGGCAGACCTGGGTGAGACAGTCCGGTGAGCAGGCGTGCCTCCTGGAGGACCATGTCGGCGTGCCCGAAAGGATCGCGACTACCGTCGGCGTCCAATGAGATCGCTTTGATGGCGCAGAGATTGCCTCCTCGCAGTTCCTTGGCCAGATATACATAGCTTGTGGCGCCCCGCCCGAGAACGGACAGGATGCGGTAACGTTCGCGGATCACAAAGCCTTTCGGCAGTTCGTCGAACATGGAAAGCGCGTCCAGGCGCCCGCAGGGACTCGCTGCCTGCGTTTGGCAGGCAGCCTGACACGGGACACTGGATGGTTCCTTATGCCCGTGACGGAACCCTTCCCCGAGTCGCTCAGCCACGCGCCACGCGAGTCCGGGTTCAAAGACTGCCACAACCCCGTGGCGTGCGCGCGAAAGCTCGGATGGCTGCGTTGCAGAACGCTCGAGTCGAGAGGAACTCGAACCGGTCGGTGAGAAGCCGGGTGAAGTCGGAAGGACCTGGGGCCTTTATGGTGAACTAGCGGCGAATGGCTGGCGAAGAGTGGGTCGACCTCGTTGACAGTGAGAATCGCGTTGTTGGTTCTGCCACCAGGGCAGAGATTCGACGAAGCAACTTGCTTCACAGAGGCATCGGGGTGTTGTGCCGAAACTCCCGTGGACAGGTGTACGTGCACCGTCGCACCACGACGAAGGACCTCTTTCCCGGAATGTACGACATGTTCGTGGGAGGTGTGGTCGCGCGCGGTGAGTCGTACGAGGCTGCCGCAAGGCGGGAACTTGCGGAGGAGCTCGGGATTGTCGGGACGCTGCTGCGTCCACTCTTCGAGCACCTGTATGAAGGGGAAAGGAATCGGAGCTGGATCCGTGTCTACGATGTCACGTGGGATGGTCCCATTGTTCATCAGGCTGAGGAAATTGCCTGGGGTGGATGGATGACGGAAACCGACCTCGAGACCTGGGCAGAGACCGTTGAGGTGGTCCCCGATGGCCTCAGTGTCTTTCGTCGCTGGTTGGACTGGAAGTCACGCACGCCCCGACCTTGCTCAGTCGACACCGCGCGTGCGGGCCGCGTGGGTCTCGCGCCAGATCTGACCGACCGTCCCGATTGTTTTGACTGATGGTTGGCCCCACGGCGCTACCATCAAGTTCTCTCGACTGATATTCAAGCTCCCCGAAAGGGATCGAGCTTGTTTACGCCTAATCGTCACCCGCGTCGTCGGAGGATTTCGAGGTAGCGTTCTGGCTGCCAGGGAGGTCTCCGAGAAGTCTTTGTAGCCGATGGAGTCAAGAATCTCATGAGTCTCGTTCTGCTGACCACATGTGTTGTCCGGTCTGACGATAGAGGGGGGCCTCGATGGTAGCCAAGAAGCGTTCCTGGAAGATACCGGTTCCGATCGTGGTCGTCGTCGTCGTGATCCTGATCGGCGGAGCGTTTTTTGCGGGGCGGAAGTTGCACCGATATGCCACGATTCCGAACAATACCGAGGCAACTGTCAACGGTCAGCCTATCAAGACCGAAGAGTTTCTGAACGCGTTGAAGATGGCTGCGGGTGCCCAGGTCATGCAGACCCTCATCCTGCAGACGCTGGTCGAGCAGGAGGCCAAAAAGCAGAACATCAATGCGGATAGCGACATCGCCCACTGGCGCGAGATGGCCCAGAAGAATCACGTCGACCCGAAGGTCATCGCTGCGGGAGAGCCCGGTGTACGAGCCGAGTTCTTGCTGCGCAAGCTGATTCTCAAGTCCTCAGGCGTGAGCGAGGCTCAGGAGCAGTCCTTTTACAACATGTTCAAACAATAACTAGCGCTCTACC
>JAJXVI010000492.1 GCA_021782195.1 bacterium
ATGCGGCTCCCAGCTCATCTGTTTTATGTTTCCCCGGCAAACCTGTCCACCACGGCGCGGTGGGGCCTTCCATCAATGCTTGAACTCCCTGTCGCAATGGCAATCGCCCACGATCTTGCGCCCAGGTAGCGGTGATTCCCTTGTGGTCAGCCGCGCCAACCGGGCCGTCGTCCTTCCAGAAGGGGGCCCCGTGGCCACATAATCCTGAACCTTTCTCTCGATCCAGCGCATAAAGGGGGCGACGCCTGCATCAATGGCGGGAGTGGCGGTAAGCGATCCCTGCACCACCGCGCGGCGTTCGCATTGGCTGCACGGAAATGAAAGGACCGTACCGGAGAAGATACGGTCCAAGAGGTAGTCAGAGGGGAAGTCACCGTTTGGGGATTGGATCGTCCATCTGGAGCTATATTCGGTTGTCAGGCAAAAGAGTTTTACATGTCGATCAGGCGGCCCAGGAATTCCGAGCCAGGTGCAGGGCGCTCAGTTCGCGTGCCGCGCGCGCATTCACCAGACCGACTCGATAAAGTCGGCCTCCCGGTTCCAGTTCGCCAGCGTGACGAAGCAGACCGATATCTACCGGTGCAAATCCGCTGTCGGAAATCAATTCACCGACAGCGCGTCGAGCAGCGGCGTCGTCACCGCAATAGTAGACGGCGAGGGGCAGTCCGTCGCATCGCTGTGCACCGGGCGTCAGAAATCTTGCCTGCACGGTACTGAAAGCTTTTACGATGCGGGCTTTCGGCACTCGGGCTGCCAGCCAGGAGGAGGCACTCGCGTCCGGTGAAACGAGACGGGTAGCGTGACCGTCGCCGTCGTGGCCGAATGGGTGCGTCATGTCAATGACGACGCGACCCTCAAGATCGCCCGTCTGTGCCAGCACTGCATCAATGGCCTCGAATCTTGTTGCCAGAGCTATCACGTCGGCAGATTCGGCCGCCTGACGCAAGGTTGAGACGCGCACCCCGTAGCTGGTGCGAGACGCTACGGCCACGGCGGTCGAAGGCGTGCGCGAGCTGATGGTGACCTCGTGGCCGGCTCGAGCCCACAGGCAAGCCAGGCCTGCTCCCATGTCTCCGGCTCCCAGGATCGAAATCTTCATCTCAAGCTCCTTCTCTACGTCCGACGCAGTTCGCGCATACGCCTCACACAGTTTGGCACCAAAATACCCGAACTTGTTTCAGCACGCCCCTGCTCACCTGGGGGCCCGTACAGCACCATCGACCACCCTGAGGGTTGAACGACGGCAGGTTCGCGACCGACGCGGTCAACACCAGTCACGTCCTGTTACTTTCTATGGGCTGAGTGTACCGCAGCGGAAGCTTTGAAAAATCTGTCTGTTGCCGCATTTCTTGCTGCGGATTTGGAGGGAAGTCGACTCCGCCTGATGGAGGAGCAAGACTCCGCCGGCAGAGTTGTAACATTCAGTCGGAGAGTCTCAATGAGGGCGTAGAGGGCACTGCTCGAGCGCGGCTTCAGCAACGACGGTCTGTTCCTGGTCGGAGAGTCTCAATGAGGGCGTAGAGGGCACTGCTTCAGCGGACGGTGTTTGCTCTCAAACTCCAGTAACAGTGCGCGCAGACGCTGATGCCAGCACCACGTTCGTGTCAGCCAGACCAAACAGATATGACTCCGCCGACACATAACCCAGCCTGTGATGCGCCCCCCAGGCAATCCGTCTTGTACTTCCCAGACTACAGGAGAGCCCAGGTCGGTGTGACTCACCTCAGCTGTCGCCCCAAACGAGGTCTGCCACATCGGGCAAAAAGTATCTGGGCGCCTGTAACTGGCGCGAGCGCGAGCGCCGGTCACATTGAGAATGAACACCCCGCTCACTGAATAGAGGATCTCGTTCGCGTCGAGCGTCCTCAGATCGGGATGGGCAACTCCCTTGATTGCGAGAGCCACGGCAGGCGGCCACGAATCCTGCGTCGATTCGATGCACCTGGCGACTCGCACTCAACAATCCCACGCAGGCACACGCGAAACGCCGAGACGGTGACCGAAAAGGAATCGCGCGCCCGCCTGCATGTCCAGGCGTGTGCACTCCGACCGCGTGTTGCCGCGTTGGCCAGAGGGAAGGAATCGCACCCGCCAGCACATCTATGTGCAGGAACTGAATCTGGTTTCCGGTCAGGATTTCGGCCACGTCTGCAGTCTGTGCGTGCGCCAGCAAGGCAGTTTCCATCGAGCGCAGTACAGTACGAACGACAGTCAACCTGCACGAGGAGCGGTGATGCGCGTCGCGCGCGACGTTGCGCAAATCGACTACGAGTGGCAGACTGTGCGGGCAACGGTCACACACCAAGCGCGAACAACGGGCTACCCGGAGGCGCTCCAGGGCCGACACCCCGTCGACGGGCGTTAAGGAGCACTTTCAAGGCCCTGGCGAAGGCCGTGTCATCTCGGCACTCGCGGAGGTAAACATCCCGGTGCCTGGAAGCGCACAGCACAACAAGGTGGCTCACGTCGTCTCCCCCGAGCTGACATCGCGGCGCGCGGTGGTAAACGTACACACTCGATGGCGATCGAGGAGGACTCGCGGGCCTCGCCCCCGACACACCCGCTCGCGGTGGCAAACGTGCAGACCTTTCCACCGCCCACACACCTCGCAGAAACAGCCAGATCAGCGCAATACTGCGCTCTCGGAGTCGGCAGGAACTCGGTCACCGCTTCCAGCCGGGCTTCCGTCCGACGATGGTGCTGCAACAGGAATTTCCACTTCGGTGCGTACAGAGACGAGATCCATGCCCGATCCGTCAGTCTCGAGTTCAAGTTGAGGCTTGCGCTCAGTCCTGACGAGCAGGTAAGTCAAGTCGTACCCGGAAGCACACGGATCTGCGGAGCGCGTGGACACCGCTCTTGCAAGATAAAAAGGCCAACTCGCACCCTTTCCCTTCTTGCATTTCTGGAGCGTCTTGAGTTCTGTTCACGCTTCCGCAACACCTGAACGTATATGTAATTCCACATGTCATTTGCAGAATCCCATACACCCTTTCCCCGGCGGTGAAGGCGATAGCCCATCGGCGTTGGGACGACATTGTGGATATGTGGATATCGTCTGCGCAGAAGATCTCCACATATCCGCAACCCTCAGCAACAGCGACGTCCGGATCCGCGAGGGACGGGAAACGCACAGCGAAGATATCCACGTACCCACAATCATCAGCAGCAGAGACCGCGCAAACTTCCGCGACGCAAGCGCCGTCCAGCACGGCGATAGCGTACGCCTCCCCCACCACGGCAGCGTACCTGTCGAAACCTCGGAAAACAAATCACTGTCAGCCCGCCAAATTCCGCGACGCAAGGGGGTCGGGCACGAC
>JAJXVI010000493.1 GCA_021782195.1 bacterium
TCCGTCGAGCGGATCCGGAGGACTCCGAGCGCCAGGCGCTCGTGCGGAGGTTGTCCGGACTGAAAGTGTCCAGGAGCCTCGTGGCTTTCAAGAGTCCGGTCGCCCGCCATTCACGGAAAGGCCGTCGCGCACCTCCGCTGAGCCCGCAGCTACCCCCTGGAGTGTCCGCACGGCGGCTCAGGGCGGGCGTGGATTCCAGGGCGACTCGGCTGCTCCTGTCGGACCGGACTCAGGTCGATCCGGCGTGCCGTCGTCGGGTTCACCGACCCGTGCAACGATGGGAACTCCCTGGCAGCAGGCCAGGGGGCGTGACGACGACAGGGGTTCCGCGAGGGGCCCTGCTGCATCTCCGGCTGGCGGTCTGGTCGAGGGTTCTGGCGCAATGAGCGAGACTTTCATTGACGCATCTGACCGCAGTCGGCGAACGGCCTCTCCATTCTCCTCTGGCGATGCCGGCCGTCGCGACCTCTTTCAGACCCAGGTCGACGTCCCTTCCAGACAGGGTTCGGACGAAGGGCGTGGTGTGTCTTCGTCAGGCAGGTCGCCATCGCCATCGGTCGGCGGGGGAGGTGAGGCCGGCAGACGTCCTGCTGAACGCCCGCTCTTCTCGTCGTCCCGTGAGTCAACGCGACCGGAACGAAAAACTGGAGAGTCCGGTCTGTGGAGCACGGTTTCCGACGTGCGCGACGCTTCGCCTCCTTCCCGCCCCGGACGCGATCAAGCCGGATCGCCCCCCCTCTCGGGGTCCTCGTCCCTGGCTCGCGTAGGGGTCAACATCGTCTTGAATGTTCCACAAGACAGTCGGGCTTATGCCAAAGTGTCCGGACGGCTCGAAGTCATCTACGGGAACTTCTCGCCGGATGATCCGAGGGAAATTGAGCTGTACTGGCCCGCCGGAGAGACATCGCCTCCTCGTTTTGAGTTCTCGAAGTCCAGCGGGCAGAGTGCGAACCATATTCAACTCAACCACTACACCATCACGCCTACCGTCCAGGCCGAGTTGATTTTCGAGCGGGGTAAGTACGTGCTTGGAAACTGCGTCGCCGCGGACGAGGGAGAGCGCTACCAGATTCGAGTCAACGGGGTTCCCATCGGACCCGGTGAACGCGTTGCCCTGACCGCTGGCGACATCATCTCGATGGGTATCTACCGTCTGAAGCTTGTTGTGTGAGGGCGCGTGAACAGTCAACGATTTCCTGTCGGTATCGTGGTGACCCTGGGCATTCTGTGGCTGGGTCTCGTTGGTGTGACCGTCTGGGGATGGTATGCCGTCAGTTCTGCACGCGTCAGCTTGCAGCAGGGCGTGACTGCGGGTGTGTCGGATACGTCCTCTTCGCCCGGGCCGGGTGGGGGGGACGCTACCGGTTCTCCCCCGAGCAGTGCTCTCGCTCGACCTCACACGCTTGTATGGACCCAGGATGGTCTCTGGCGGTTCGTGTATCATGCCGGTGGTGCGGCCCTGGTTGACGTCCTGTTTCTCTTCCTTGCAATCGGCGCAGGAATCTCAGTGCAGGATAAGTCTGAAAGGGTGCAGGAATAGTGTGTGATCCGTGTTTATGCCATCCTGAAGCCGGCCGGCTTCTCCGCCGTGACACGGTGCGGGCCTGGTGGCGATCTCTGTGCGTGTGCCTTTCAGGTCGACCTGACTGGAGAGTGACTCGATGAACATCGTACGTTTGGCACTGGTCGTGATCGTCGCCTATATTCTCGGGCTGGGAACCGGTCTTGTAGGTGGTGTCGTGTTTTCATTTCGCGAGTTTGCCGTGCCGGCAAACTCGTCGACAGCGGCGACCGGTGACCAGGATGTGGCGTCGCTGGGGCAGGGGGGGCAAGGTTCGTCACCGGCATCGTCTCCGCTGACGTCGTCTTCAGCTTCGTCTTCGTCTTCGTCTTCGTCTCCCGCGCCACTTTCCGCAAGCCCCGCACCGTCCTCGCCTTCCGCACCGGTGTCTTCCGCGACGCCGGACGCCGCCGGGGCGTCACCTGGAGCCGGCCAGGACACGTCCGCTTCTCAACCGGTTGCGTCCTCTGCGCCGAGCAGCGAACCGTCTGTCGGGCCCGTTCCTTCCCCGGTCACGATTCACACAGCGCCGTCCCCTGCGCCGTCGCGGGTGGCCGCAGCTCACCACGTTGGGAAGGCGACACTTCTGGTCACCGCAAACAAGGGAAACGGTTTCGCCGTGTACATTGACGGAACAAAACGTGGCGTCACTCCGTGCAAGGTAGAGGTCAAGTCGGATGTCACCCATAATGTGAAGGTGGCGGGCGGCGACAAATTCAAATCGTGGCAGGTTGGTATCAAACCTGCAGCCAATGAGCAACGAATTGTGAAGGCTCTACTGGTCTATATCCCTCCGGCTCCTCCGCCCCCCCCGGCGCCCCGTTATCACCCATACGTCCCCCCTGCACAGCCACGCTATGTGCCCAACAACGGGGGCGGGCGTCCGGTCGTGACTGGCAATACGCGCTGGTAGTTTACAGTGCCGCCCGACGGTTAAGGTATTCCAGAACGAATCTTGATGGAGGCTTTGATGATACGCTCCTTCTGGCGTCGTGCGATGACGATGACCCTGCTTGCCATGCTGGTCTCAACGACGTTCGCCCAGGCTGCACCTCGGGAGACCCGGATCTTTTGCTACCTCGTGTACAATTTCAGCAACTCCAAGCACAAGCTGTTTGCGGACTCCCTGGCAAAGAGCTTCAAGCAACTGGGCTTTACCGATCGTATGAAGCGGCGCGGGGTGGTGTGGAGAGAGGCGAATTTTTCCACGCTGGGAGGCGTGGCGCAGTATCTTCACATCTCTTCTGATGACATCATCTATTTCGGGATCCTGATGGCTGACAGCCATGACCGAATCACCCGCGAGATGTATCGCGCTCACGTTGGGATTCCGCGCACGGCGACGGACGCCCAGATTCGCGCAATTGCCGACAACTGTGCGAACAGTTTCTACTTTGCACTGGCCGACGTGGAGGAAGCCTTCCGGAACAAGGGCGAGTGGGCCACGCAGCGAGCGATTGTCGACTATCAGGCCCAGAAGGCCGGGCAAGAGCGTCTGGTGATCGATGGCAAGGACGTGACGTCGAATCGTACGCTTCTGCCGCAACCACCGTTCAAGCGCCAGAATATTCACGTGACCATGGTCCCGTTCTCACCGGCGCTCTTCAAGCGTCTGGGTGCGACCGCGTGTGGTGGCACGGCGCGTGAAATGTGGATCAAGCGAGGGGCGAAACGGTTCATCATCGAGGTCGGACCGCAACTTACGGATCTCAAGATGTATCTTGTGGATTATGCTTCCGGGGGCGACAAGGAGTTCAT
>JAJXVI010000494.1 GCA_021782195.1 bacterium
CGAGCTCGACGCGACCCTCGAATCGGTCGCAGGTGCTCCTGTTCATCCTGGCATCGGCGTGCACGGTGCACCAGGAATTGCCGAGCGAGCGCTGCTCACGCTTGGCTGGTGGGTGCCACGGTCGCGTATCGGCGTGCTTTTTGGCCTCCTTCGAGAGATAGGGGTGCAGGCCGCGCACACGATCCTCTTTGCCCTCTTCCCGCTCCGGCGCTGGAAGGTTCCGACGGACGCGTCCACCGGTGGCAGTGCAGCGAAACCCGAGGAACAGCCTGACAGGAGTGCCTTCGCTGACCTGATCGCCGCACGTCTGCATGCCTGTCTCGCCGAGAGCAGGCGACAGGCAGGGGAAAACACCGCGTGCCTCTGGGCGCACCTGCGGGAGCTGAACCTCTCCGAACGCCATCCACTGACGCCAGAGCTGGCCGAGGCCTGTGCGAATCACAGTCAGGTCCTGGTGAACATGGGTTTTGTCTCAAGAGCGCTGCGCTTTGCGCGCCTCGGGCTGATGATTCGTCGCACTTCGGGCGACCGGGCGGAGGAGGGGCGCGCGTGGGCCGTGCTTGCAAATGCACAGATGGTGGCATCTCGCTATCAGGAAGCGCTTTCGAGCCTGCGCGAGTCGCGCCACCTCCTAGAGCAGACGTCGGATCGCGCCGCGCTTCTCGCCGCGACCAGTCTGATGGCCCGATGCCTCTACCAGGTCGGAGATCTTGGGGCCGCCCTCGATGCCTGTCATCGCGCCGAGGAGCTGCTGACCGACGGAGATGACCTTCGCGTGCGGACCGACCTGTTTGAGACCTGCCTCCTGGCTTCCGAGGAGCAGGTCAGCAGTGAACGCTACACAGCCTGGACGGCGCGTGTTCGCGCGGGTGGCGCGTCGTCGGCCTCCGTGTCGCTGGTTGAGGGGATTTACGCGTTGCAGGGTGGCCGCGCCACCGAGGCAATCGACCTGATCGAGCGGGCGCGCACGCTTGCCGGGCATTCCTGGCCGGGCAGCGCGACCGAGGCGTCAGTGAACGTGTGGATGGCACAGGCGTGTCGCGTTGCCTGCGAGCAGGGTGGCGACGACGCGTCACGTCGCGCGCTGTTGCGGCGTGCTCGCGCCGCCATACGCCGTGCGCGCCATCTCTCTCGCCGTTTTCAAGCGGTTCTTCCCCACGTGCTGCGCGAGGCGGCACTCCTCGACGCGATTCACGGAAGTGCGAGAAGCGCACGCGGGAACCTGCGACTGAGTCTTGAAGCCGCACGCCACCAGCACGCGCGCTACGAGGAACTCCTCACCCTCGAGGCGCTCGGGCGACTTGCCACCGCGCTCGGTTGGGCCGGCGCGGAACGCAAGACCCAGCTGGCACGGAGTACACGCCAGAAGCTCGGCCTTGCAAGACCCGCAACTCCCATTTCGGAGTGTGACGTTCAGGCTCAACCGCTGGCGGAACGTTGCACGATGTTGTTGAGTGCGGGGCGAAGCCTGGCACGTGCGCTTACCGCTCCGGAAGTCTTTTCCGCCGTGCAGGTCGCAACGTGCAGGCTGCTGGCCACGAACAACGTGCTCGTGCTCGCACGCAAGGATGTGACGCGCGAGCGGTTCCCGGGGACGGTTACGCCCGGGGCCGCGGGCGTCGTGCCGGGCGGATCGGTCCTCCTCTCTCGACCTTCGTGGCGGGTTGCCGCGGGTGAGCGCTGTTCGATACACGTGTCGAGTGAACTCGTCCGGAGGGCGTGCGAGGAACGGCGCCTGGTCGGATCTGGCGAGGTGTTGGACAATCACGAAGGAGCGGCCTCCTGCACGATGTGCACGCCAGTCTGCGTGGGCGGGGAGGTCGTTGCGAGTCTCTATGTGTCTCGTCCCACATCGTTCCTGCCGGTCGAGGAGCATCTGGCCGAATATGTGGTGGCCCTGGCTGGCGCCGCCCTGGAGAACTGCGACGGGATCCTCGGGCACGAATCGTCCAATGCCACCTTGCCGACGACCCCCGTCGACTCGTGCCACAACCTGTACGAATTGCAGCATGCTTGCGCGAGGCGGTTCGAGTCGCCCAACCAGTGCGAGGATTCCGAGGTGGGTGTGGTGGCTCACGACTTCAACAACCTCCTCGTCAGCATCCTGGGCTCGTCTGGCATTCCCTCAGCGGATCTCGGCACTTCCGCCTCTCAGCCGAGCGAGCCTGTGGACCTGCGGCGAAACACAGGGCGTGCGACTGACCTGGCCCGTGAGCTGCTCGCGTATAGCGGGAGCGAGGCGACGGTTCCGACGGCCGTGGCGCTCAACGATACGGTATCGAAGCTTCGTGAAAACCTGGGGTGCAGCTTTGGAGAAGCCCGTGACCTCGAACTGTGCCTCGATCGGGGTGTGGGGAACGTCCAGGTCGATCCCATACGCTTGGAGCAGCTTGTCGTGAGCCTTGTGGCCTACGCTCGCGACGCCAGTTCCGGTGGGGGGAGCGTGACCATCTCGACCGAAGCTGTTGAGATGCACGAGCCTCGTGTACTCGGTTTTGTGACCGTGCCGATTGGAAGCTATTTTGCGCTTACAGTGGGCCATCGCGGCAACCCCCTCGCGTCCGACGCGGTTGCACGCGTCGTGGACCCGTTGCGTCAAGGATCGGAGGAGAGTGCGTCTCCGAGGGAGGATGTGCCGAAAGTGCCGGGCGCGTACGGGATCGTGACGCAGACGGGCGGCTACCTCGCAGTGGAAAATCAGCCCGGGCTGGGATGTCAGTTTCGCATGTACCTGCCCCGCTGCGAGCAGGCCGCACAGGAACAGCGGCTTGCGCAGGCAGTGGCCGAGGAACACGCGCCAACCGTTCTCCTGGTGGAGGACGAGCGCTCGGTGCGGTTGCTTGCATCGCACGTGCTCAAGCAGAGCGGCTACGAGGTTCTGGAAGCCCCAGACGGACTGGATGCCCAGACCCTCGTGAACGCACACGCTGGCCGAATCGACCTCGTGCTCACAGATGTGGTGATGCCCGGACTCAACGGCCCGGAACTGGCCCACGAGCTGACCCGCCAGCGTCCGGGGATGAAAGTGATGTACATGACCGGCTACGCCGATGCCGGTTTCGGGTGCGATGTTGAAGGAGCCAGCGTTCCCGTGCTCTCCAAGCCGTTCACGCCTCGGAAGCTGGAAATGATGGTGGCCGACGTGCTGGCCCGCGCCTCATAGCCCGCGGCAAGCACCTGCGAAGTCGGGCGCACTTTCAATGGCGCCCGATCCGTCAGGGCGCGCGGGATGGGCGCGCGGGATGGGCGCGCGGGGATGGGCGCGCGGGGATGGGCGCGCGGGGATGGGCGTGGGGCGGTTCGCGGGGCGGTCGCCGCC
>JAJXVI010000495.1 GCA_021782195.1 bacterium
TCGGCCAGCTTTGAGGGTGACTATCGCCGCCTGACGGACGGTGTCAACAAGACTGTCGAGGAACTCGTGCGTCCTCAGAAGGATGCGCTGTTCGTTCTCGAGCGCGTGGCCGAGCGAGACCTGACGGCGACGCTTGACGGTCACTATTGTGGCGATCACGGTCGCATGAAGCAGGCTGTGAACGACGCGGTCTGTCATCTCGAAACGGCGCTTGCCTCCGTGCGAGAGACCGCGGGAGCCGTCTCACATGCGGCAGAGGAGATTCTCTCCGGGAGCCAGTTGACGGCCCGGGCTGCCTCAGAACAGGCCACCATGTTGCAGCAGTCGACGGCGAATCTCCGTGAGATGATGGCCGTCATCGATCGCTCGTCGGCCGTCACCGTGGAGGTCGGGGCGCTATCGGTGCAGGCCCGGACGAGTTCGGAGCACGGTCTGGACAGCGTGGAACGCCTCTCGAAGTCGATGGAGCGTATTCGCTCTTCAAGCAAGGGGACCGCACGGATCCTCAACACGATCAACGACATTGCCTTTCAAACCAACCTGCTGGCTCTCAATGCGGCCGTTGAAGCCGCACGGGCTGGTGAGGAAGGGGCCGGGTTCGCGGTGGTTGCTTCGGAAGTCCGGAGGCTTGCGCTGCGCTGTTCAGAGGCGTCCTCGACAACATCGGGCCTGCTCGAGGACGTCGTACGCAGCGTCGACGATGGCGTTGCTGCCAATCAGGACGTTTTCAACAACCTTCACGGAATCGCCGGTCACGTGAAGCGCCTTTCAGACTACATGGGGGAGATGGCGACAACGTCGGAGAGAGGACGCAAACAGGTGGGTTCGGTGACGACCGCGCTTTCCCAGATAGACCGAGCGACCCAGATGGTGGCGGCGGGCTCCGAGGAGTCGGCTGCCACTGCAGAAGAGCTGGTTCGCCAGGTGGGGGTACTCGACAGACTGGTGGGCGCTTTTCAACTTTCGTCGTGCGCATCCGGTGACGACCGGTCGACGACGCGCGGGCGCGTGTCGGAACCGTTGCGCCGTACCGCTGGGGACGACCCGACGAGACTGGTGAGGCTGCCCGTGGGTGTGGGCAGTTGAGTCTGCCTTCTCACTGATAGCTGGGTCTGTCACGGCGAGCCGATGCCCTCGCGGTCAGCCCCCCGTATGTCTCGTGGACGTGCGGCGTTGCGTGGTGCGACGCCCCGTATGGATTGCGAGCCAGGCGCCGAGCGCCGGAAGCACGCGTTTCTTGACGGCGGCCGTGCAGCGGACGACGTCGTTGATGCGCCCGAGGTGCAACGGTACGCTCGTGAGTCGTTCCTTCGCGTACCGCGTCACCATGTTCGCGGCGGCGTTCGTGTCGAAGTCTTCCATCAAGGACGTCACGAAGTCGCTCTGCCCAAACACTGACATCCGACTCAGCAGCGCCTTCTGGTTCGCAACAAAAAAGTTCCACGCAAGGCGAGTGTGTCCGGCGTCCGCCACTTTTTGCACAATGCTGCCGCCCGTGTGACCCGTGACACCGGGCTCCAGGCTCAGCGCAAGTGCGCGCCGGATCAACACGGGACTGTCGTTTCCAGCCAGGGCTCCGTACAGGGTCTCCTTCATTTCCAGGCTGTCAGCCAGTCGCGCCAGGTCAGCGATTTGCTCAAACTCAAGCCGATTCGCGTGTTCACCGGTCACCGCGATGATCGCGTTTCGCAGCCCGGGAGAAACCGTCTGTCTGGCGAGCGCGTGGCGTTGCAGGCTTTCGAACATCTCCTGGCACCGCGCGACGACGTTGCGATCGTTGAACTGACCGAGCGCCTCGATGAGCGTCGGACGAAAGATCGCGACCCGGAACGACTCCCCGGCTCGCTCCTTCCAGCCGATTCGCTTCAGTTCGGGACGCAACAGGTGGCGGGCAAACGCGCGGAATCGGTCCCGCTCGGGGGTGTGGCGCGTGAAGGCGTCGACATCGGAGAGCACGTCGACGATCGTGCCCTGAACGGCCGGGTCGGCATCGTGGCCCAGCACGCGCAGCAGGGTGAGCGTCTGTGCCACGCTGTGTGCCCCGCGGGCCTGGGCAACCGCCCATGTGTCGCGGATCAACTGGTTCTTCTCGGCCGTCGGGAGACCCGGTGCCAGTCGTGCGACGGCAGTGAACGCGTTGCTCGCGTAGTGCACGCGGTAGTAGCCCGTGGCGTCGGGATTGAGCACGGGCACGTCTCCGCACGTTCCGCCGCGCAGGGCGAGGCGGTGCCCTGACATGAGCAGGGTGTGGACGCCCCCGCGCTCGTCGCGCACGGTCAACGGAATCTGCCACAACTCCGGTTGCGCGTGACGCGGATCCACCGTGAACCGCTGCTGGTCGAGGTGCACCGTGCGGACGCCTCCTCGGCACGTGGTGGAGAGCGTGACGAGCGGGAGACCGGCCTGTGCGGTCCAGGTGCCGGCCACGCGCGCCACCGGCTGGTGCGATACGGCGTCGAGGGCCGTCCACAGGTCGGCGGTGGTGGCGTTGCCGTAGCGATGGGCTGCGATGTAGCGGCGGATGCCCGCGCGGAAGACGCGCGGTCCGAGCCATGTCTCCAGCATGCGGATTACGGCGCCCCCCTTGTCGTAGGTGATGTCGTCGAACGCCTGGTCGGCTTCTTGCACGCTGTCGATGCGCTGCTGGATGGGGTGCGCGGTCGCCATGGCGTCGTCGTCCATGGCCGCGCCCCGGTCGACGCTGAACGCAAGCCATTCCTTCCAGGCTGGATTGAAGTGTGCGGTCGCTTTCTGCTCCATCCACGTGGCGAACCCTTCGTTGAGCCACAGATCGTTCCACCACTTCATGGTCACGAGATCTCCGAACCACTGGTGGGCGATTTCGTGCGCGACGAACACGAAGATGCGGCGGCGCGTGCGTTCGGAAGAGTGTCCCGGAATGAACAGCAGTTCGTCTTCCCCGAACGTAATGCCACCCCAGTTTTCCATGCCATCGCCCCCCGCGGGCAGATCGATCAGGTCGAGTTTGGGTAACGGGTAGGCGATGGCAAAATATTTTGTGTAGTACGGGAGTACCCGTGCTGCGACGCTGAGCGCGTACTTTCCGTCGGCTGCGCGGCCCATCGGAGTCACGACCCGCACTTTGACTCCCCCCACCTCCTGCCCGATGGTCTGGAATCGACCCGCGCACATCACAATCAGATAGGTGGCCATCGGAGGCGTGCGCCCGAAAGTCACCCGCTTGAACCCCTTGCCGTCGGGCACGCTGCTCGCCACCGGCATGTTCGAGACGGCCTTGACGGCTGTGGGCACGCGAACCGTGAGCTGAAAGGTGGCGCGCATGTCTGGCTCGTCGA
>JAJXVI010000496.1 GCA_021782195.1 bacterium
GCTTCCAGCTCTGGAAGTGGCTTCCGCACTACCTGCGCTGGTACGCGTACGCGATTGCCTGTCGGTCTGGCCTGCGTCGTGCCCCGCGCTTGTTCTGATACAAGCTGTTCGCCAGGAACCTGTGTCTCATCCCGGCAGTCTCACGTTCGTGACCTGATGACAATCGCCGCCCCTGGCGTTGCATCGCGGTGCTTTTCCGTGAACCTTTTGTAACGCGGCATCGTCCAACCTGTGGAGTTGCTGGTTGCACGGGCTCGACTTCAGGGTCGGGGCATTGCAAGTGCAGGCTGTCCTACAGTCGGTGCGGAGGACAAGGTGAGAACTGTACGCTTCTTCTTTACCGATGTGTTGAGCGACGAACGAGCGCGCGACTGTGCGCGAGAGCTTCTCGCCGTGATCAGTGGCGTGCAACCATTTGACGTGGTCGGGGAACTGCTCTTTGAAGGGCAAGCCGTCGTGGGTGTCGAGATTGCCGGAGAATGCGAATTCGTTTCCATGGCAAGCGAGCGTATACGCCGCGAGTTGCGTGACCGCGCTCTTTCATTTCGTGAGGAGGACCATAACGAACCGGGGGTATGGGAGGCCGGAGATCGTGCCCTCTTCGAGGGGATGCTCGGTCGCTCCGCCGCCGTGGCGGGGGGCGTTGCCAGTGGGGGTGGCAACGGCCCGCTTGACCGTGGGGATCGCGACGAGGTCGGCGAGTATGACCTTGACGCCTTCGTGCAGGCAGAGTATGGTCAGTATCCCATGTCTGGCGGCGCGCACGGGAGTTCCCATCGCCGACCGGTCTCTGACGCGCTGTTGCGCGCCGCACGTGCTGCGCTTGCCCCCGGCGCCGAACTCGAACTGCCTTCCCGGCGTCCGCTCTCAGCCGAGGAGCGTCGTCACCTTACCTTCGTGCGCAGCATCAAGAGTGGAATCGCTTTCTTTCGACTCGGCCTGTTCGAGGACGCCGAGCGGCGTCTTTGCGATGCGCTGAAGGCCCACCGAGCCAGCCCGGAAACGTGTTTCTATCTCGGACTTGTCTGTGCGGAGAAAGGTCAACTCGACGAGGCTGAGCGTTACCTGCGCCGAGCGGTTGCACTCGATCCCGAGGTCGGGGCCAGTCACTTCTATCTTGCGAACGTCCTGCACCGGCAGAAGCGCCTTGACCGCGCCGTAGACGCCTACAAACGTTCCATCGAGCTCGACCCTGACGTGGCGATTGTCTATAACAATCTTGCCTGGGTTTTCTACCAGCTCGAGCAGCACGAGCATGCACTCAGGGCGTTTTCCCACTCCATCACCGTGGATCCCGACCTGCCTTTTTCGCACAACGGGATTGCCTGTGTCTATCAGGACCTCGGCGCGTTTGAGGAGGCGATGGTGGAGTACCGGAAAGCTATCGAGCTGTTCCCGGAGTATGCGGCTGCGTGGCTCAAGCTGGGCTGGTGTCAGGTGCAGATGGGTGCCATTGACGCTGCAATCGAGTCGTTCCAGGCCATCTTGAAAGCAGAGGACGAAAGTGACTACGCGTCCGGTGCCTGGTACAGCCTTGGATACTGTTTTCTTGTGCAGGATCGGCTCGTGGAAGCCCAGGATGCCTTTGCACGGGCCATCGATGATGATGAGTCTGATTTTGTAGATGCGCTCTTGAACCTCGGCATCATCCAGCTTCGCCTCGGTTTTGCCCGTCAGGCTGTCACCCTCATTCGACGCTACCTGCGCAAGGTTGAAACGGGTGCTGTCTCCGACGGTCCTGGGGCCGACCACACGAGCGGGGAGTCGTTGGTTCCACTGGCGTGGCGTCGTCTTGCACGCGCCCTGTTCGAGTCTGGCCAGTACGGTGCGGCCGCGAAGGCCTGCACGCGGGCATTGCAGTTTGCTGGAGAGGAGGCGGAGATCCTCGACTTGATGGGGCAGATTGCGATCGCTCAGAAACGATGGAAAGTAGCGGAACGCCATCTTCGACGCTCGCTTGAGGTGGACGGCGTGTATGCTCCCGCGTGGCTGCATCTCGGGGAGGTACTGGAGCATCGCAACGACCGTGACGAGGCGATGGCGGCCTATAAGCGTGCGATCAGCCAGAATCCTGTTGAAGCACGTTCGTACTTCGTTCTGGGACGCCTCTTTGTGCGGGAGGGCCGGCGCGAGGAAGCGCTCGTGCTCATGGAAAAGGCCGCCGAACTTGCGCCGGGGGAGGGGAGCATCCTCGGCCATCTGGGCTCATTGTATGCCGGGTTCGGCAAAGTCGATGAGGCACGGCGATGCCTGGAAAGAGGCCTTGCCGTGGATCCGGAGAATGCAGAAATCCACGCCAGCCTCGGAGCTCTGCATCAGCAGATAGGGCAACGCGATGAAGCGGAGACGGACTACGGGCGCGCGCTGGCCCTGGCGAAGGAAGCCTCGACCGAAGCCGTCGCGCATCTTGGACTTGGCTCGCTGTCACGCGTGCGCCAGAACCCGACGGGTGCCAGGGAGCATCTCGAGCAGGCGGTGCGCGCCGACCCCGGGCTTTCCGTGGCGTGGTATGCGCTTGCCGAGGTGCAGGCCGAACTGGGCGACGAGGACGGTCCGCGGGGCTCGTTCGAACGGTATCTGGCACTCGAGCCGGAAGGTGAGCGCGCCGAAGTCGCGCGTCAGTGGTTGTTGGAAAAGCCGGCGAGTGGCGGAACCCCGGCGACCCGTTGTCGGCGCGGGGAACGGGCCTGGCCTCGGCGCGTACGGATGGCTCCGCGAAAGTCTCGCGCTGAAACCCGGAAGAAGACTCCCCCCACGCGTCAGGGAACGGCCCCGTAGCGCCGGGTCTCTTCCGCAGGCGCCAGAACCCGTGCGCGTAAAAAAAGCGAGCCGAATGCATTGCTACCTTTGGCTCGCCTGCTTATCCTGTCTCGCGTGGCCCCGGCTGGCGTGAAGTCAGGGGACTCGAACTAGCTGTTGGCTTGCTCTTCGTTTGCTTCGCGTTGCAGGTCCTGGCTCTGAAACTTGATGTAGACAGTCTCACGGTGGACTTTTCCGTCGTTTTCAGTCTGGTAGAACTGGACCATTCCGTCTTTACCGACCTGATCGCGCGATGGATTATCGTTGCCGGCATTCATGTGGATGTCGTGGATGCCCGTTTTCCCGGGATCCTGGTAGATCATTCCTGAGAGCGCCACGCGCTGTGAATGCTGGGCGAGACCGATCAACTGCTGGTGGAACGAGTCAGTGTCGACCTTCTGGAACTGGTCTTCGGTCAGGCCCTGATCCGCGTAGGAGAACGACCCGCCGACCTGCTCACCTTCCGACGGCAGATGGTCTACGACGTCGTTGCGGATGGCATACTCGACCTGGGAG
>JAJXVI010000497.1 GCA_021782195.1 bacterium
TGCCAGTTCAGACTATTTTCAGCACTCCTCAAGGACAGATGATCATGCGACTGACCGATTTCTCACAAGCCCCGCTAAATGCTTCCGACTTCACCATTCCGGCTGGATATCGCAAGGTCTCACAACCCCAGTTCCAACAGGCCGAGCAACGAGCAATGATGCAGCGAATGATGCAGCGGATGCACCCCGGTCACTGACGACGACCGGTTAGACGCGAGGAAGTCCACGCGGCCTGCGTGTCATTGCCCGACTGTCAAACAGCAATGGCAGGCAGGCCGCTTGCTTTCGTGCATCACTTTCCGATTCGCGCCCGTGTGCGGACGTGACCCGGAAAGCGCGCTGGCCGAATCGCTGGGGAAGCGCCCGTGAGGGCGGCCAGAATACAACGCCGCCGACAGTGGGCGCAAAGGAACTTCGGTGCCCGGTTCGGAAACCCCCACCCTGGCGCAAGCCCCAACACCCTGGAGGGAGACGGTGCATGAGCATTCTTGTCAAGAACGGACGCGTGGTCACGGCAGTCGATGATTACGAAGCCGACGTCTACATCGAAGGCGAGCAGGTCAACATGATTGGAAAGAATCTTCCAGTCACGGCTGACCGAGTGATCGACGCCAGTGGAAAGCTGGTCATCCCCGGTGGAATTGACCCCCACACGCACTTCGACATGCCTTTCGGCGGAACCACCAGCGCCGACGACTTTGAAACCGGCACGCGAGCCGCAGCGATAGGCGGCACCACCACCATCATCGACTTTGCAATCCAGGCACGAGGCGCCTCCACCATGGAAGCTCTGGACCTCTGGCACACAAAAGCCAGCGGAAAGGCAAGTATTGATTACTCCTTCCACATGATCGTCACCGACATGCACGACGAGCGGTTGCCGGAAATGACGCGCCTCGTGGAAGAAGGGGTTACCAGCTACAAGATGTTCATGGCCTATCCCGGGGTGCTCTACGCAGACGACGGCACGATCTTCCGAGCCATGCGGCAGGCCGGACGTGATGGCGCGGTGATGTGCATGCACGCCGAGAACGGCATTGTCATTGACGAGATCATCAAGGAAGCGATCAAACTGGGGCACACCGAACCCCGATATCACGCCCTCACCCGCCCCACCCGCATGGAAGCGGAAGGGGTGCACCGTGCCATCGCAATTGCCGAGGTGGCAGGTGTCAGCGTCTACATCGTGCACCTGTCGTGTGCTGACGCCCTCGACGAGGTGCGCAGGGCACGTGACAGAGGTGTCACGGCGTACGCGGAGACCTGTCCGCAGTATCTCTTCCTGGATCAATCCTACTACGATAAACCGAACTTCGAAGGCGCCAAGTACGTGATGACGCCCGCGCTCCGGGAAAAGTGGAACCAGGACGAGCTCTGGAAAGGACTGCGCTTCGGAGACCTGCAGGCGGTCAGCACCGATCACTGTCCGTTCTGTTTCAAAGGACAGAAGGAACTCGGCAAGAGCGATTTTCGAAAGATTCCGAATGGGGCTCCCGGCGTTGAAAACCGCATGACCCTCGTATACAACGGTGGCGTGGCGCAGGGTCGCATCAGCCTCAACAAGTTCGTGGAACTCACTTCGACTGCCGCAGCGAAGACTTTCGGCATGTTCCCCCGAAAGGGAACCATCGCAGTTGGAAGTGACGCCGACATCGTCGTGTTCGATCCGAATCGACGTGAAGTCATCAGCGTCAATAATCCGCGTACCCACAACATGCGCGTGGACTACAACAGCTACGAGGGCATGGAAACGCTCGGGCACGCAGACTATGTGCTCTCCCGTGGACGCATCCTGGTTGACGAAGCCGGCTGGCAGGGCAAGGCAGGTTCCGGACAGTTCGTCAAGCGAGCGCGCCACGGTGAACTGCTTCGTGCGGTAGCCCCCGTCACCGTCCCGTGACCCCCAGGGTGCGCGCGCCGCGACCCGGCGCCCGGTGCGCGCACGACAGGTCGTCGCAAATCGCTCACACACCGACCCCGAGACCGTGACAGCGGTCGCGCCTCTACCAGACCGCAGAAAAAAGCCCCGCACGGGCGGGGCACTCTTACCAACGGTGACTGGAGACAGGGTCGGATGGCCGTCTGGCTCTCTGAGCCTTCGAGGACTTGAATAAATTTCCTGCCTCAAATCGTTCGATTCTTGACCGCCCGTAAGACGGCGACGAGAACTCCCGTGAATCCGTACCCTGCATGCGTCTCAAGGTGTCGGCGCAAAAGAATCTAGAAAGCGCGATGCACCGCCCGCACCAGACGCCCCGTGCACCGCAACCCAAAGGAACACGTGGCTTCCCACCAGCAGGAATCGAACCTTTCCAGGGGACCGGGTCATCGGCACCAACACATCCGCCTCGTAGCCTGCATACCCGGCCTGTGTGAACGGGTGTCTGTTCTCAACCCTCATCCCGCTCTTCTCGAGCCCCTGCACAACCACATTGAACGCCAGTTCGCGCACCTGCGCAACACCCGACAGGCTCGCAAATGAACCCGGCAGCGTCGCGCTGAGTATCTCGCAGAACAGCGTCGCCCTGTGGGCCACCACCAGATGATAGACAAACGTCCCGATCATGGTCTGGCGCGAAATATCTCGTTCCACGGGCTTTCCTGGAAGCACGCAGCGATAGTGTTGAGAGGTTGACACGAAGGCCTGCCACCCCTCGCCAGATTGACCTCCCGTGGGAGCTTCCGAACCGTGAGACGCCCCCTCCGCTGACGTGGTCGAACCCATGGCCCCGCCGCAAGAAGGCTGGGTCGCGGCGCCAGGCGGGGCCGCGTGGCGTACAAAGGCGACGTCGTCACCCGTCTGCGGGGTGGAGTGACACGTGGCAAACGGAACCACAGTCATCGTCATCTTACGAACGGCCACCACCATGCAGTCGCCCAGCTCGCGACCGTGGCGGCTCAGGACAAATATGTCGCGCACACTTGCGCTCCCCTGCCGCAAAATCACGGTGGCATAGCCCCCCTTGAAACCTCGCACGACTCCCCGCGCGCGATTGCCCCGAATCACCATCGGTGACGCCCACGCCCCGACAGGCACGTGCGTCAAGGTCAGCGCAAGCGCCGCAATGACAGAAGCCAACCACAGCCTGCTCGGCCTTATCATGAAGGTCACTTCGAGGGGAGACAGACAACGCCCTCCACCCATCAATCCACCCTCATGTGGGGCTCCCGCGGCGCCATCGACGACAGAAGCGTGCCGCGCACATCGCCAACAGGAGAAACACGCGACGCTACGGCCCGTCATCGCTCGAAAACAAGAAAACGACCAGGCGGTGACAGTCCGTTGAGCTGTCCACGCCTGGTCATGACTGC
>JAJXVI010000498.1 GCA_021782195.1 bacterium
CGCCAGGTTGTCGTGCCGACGCCAACCGGCGAGGCATCTGCTGACCATCGCGACTGTAAGCGCTCAAGCCAGCCGGTCTGACCGGAACCGACGTCGTAGCAGCACCGACGTACGGACAGTTGCCTGTTCGGAGTTCCTGGATCCGAGTCAACGCTGGTGACGATGGTGTCTGTTTCTGGTCCGCGACGACCAAGCCGGGAGTTCGGCGAGCCGTTCCTGGTCAGTTGCGTTGGGAGGTGCGCTTTCGCTACAATGAGGATGTGGATACTGACAAAGTAAGCGATCGTGGCTACAAGGCGCTTTTCTCCCACCCCTTGATGGTGGAAGAGTTGTTGCGATCGTTCGTCCACGAAGACTTTCTCGACGACGTGGATTTTTCGGCGCTGTGCAGGCAGAACCAGACATTTGTCACGGAAGACCTTCGACAGCGTGAGACCGACGTCATCTGGGCGCTCCAGATCAAGAATCGGCCGGCGTATGTTTATCTATTGTTGGAGTTTCAGTCTTCGGTGGACCGTTACATGGCCGTTCGTGTTCTGAACTACGTGACACTGCTCTACCAGGATCTCTTGAAGAGCGGGAAGTTGCGTGTGCTGCCGCCTGTCTTTCCGCTGGTCCTCTACACCGGTAGCGATCCGTGGACTGCTCCGCTGGCGCTCCGGGAACTTGTCGACGTGCCGAGCAACTCGCTGGCTCGCTATGTGCCTGATTTTCGTTACGTGCTGGTCGCGGAGAATCAGTTTTCTCGAGAGAGTCTGCTGGAACTTCACAATCTTGTGGCGGGCGTCTTCCTGATCGAGACGTGCGACGCGGATTCAATCGTGGATGCGATTACCCGGGTACGCGTGATTCTCGACCGAGAGGCCGGTCCCGACCTTCGACGGGTCTTCACGACCTGGGTCCAGAGATCTTTGCAGCGGGATGGAATTGACGTGGACGCGTCTGTCCTTGATTCACTGGAGGTGTCCAAGATGCTGGAAACGACGATGAAAAAGTATCGGGAAGCCCTCCTGTCACAGGGTTGGGTGGCCGGTCGCACAGAAGGCAAGGCTGAAGGTCGTGCGGAAGGCAAGGCTGAAGGTCGTGCGGAAGGCATTCGTGCTTCCATCTTACTGCTGGCCGAAAGCAGGTTTGGCGAGCACGCGCACGCTCTTGATGAGTTGCTTGCTGCTATCTCCGACATGAAACGCCTGCAGGCCATCCTGGTTCGGGTGAACAGTGCCACCTCTCTCGATGAGGTTCGTGACGCCCTGTGCTGATACTTCGCCGCTTTTGAGGGCCCTCTGACGCCTTTCGCTCGCGGGCACTCGAGCGTATCAGATGCCTGACGATGAGCGAGAGGATTGTGCGGATGCGGAGGACCCGGTTTTGCCCTGATTGCGACTCACCTGGTCGTTTCGCAACAAGCGCATCGGGCTGATTCTGGGATGTCAGACTCAGGGGTACGGCTCGTATCCCAAGACCCGGGTGTCGCCTTTGCGCCCGTGGAGGAAACCGCGCACTCGCTTGAGCACGGTGTACATCCGGAAGAACGTCATGAGCAGCAAGCGATCGATCTGGCGCGGGGACCGGCCATCAAGCCTCGCCACCAGCTTGTCATCGCTGACGCCCTCGTCCCAGAACACGACGCGCAGTCGCGGATATACGGTGACTTGCGCGCCTCTTTCTAGCCGCGGACCCAGCACGATCACGTCCTGACCTTCCCCATCCGGAGCCGGGATGTCGGGAGCCGCGCCATAGTTGAATGGGCACGGCAGCAACGAGAAAAATTCCTGGCGCCAGCCGCTGCTGGTCGCGACGGTCTTGCGAAAACTCCACGCCGGAATTTCGATGAGGACGTGTACCGGTTCCCCCCGACGATGCCTGGTCAGCGCCACGGAGGGAACCGCTCCTAACCTGCGATGCCCGCGGCCGGTGCAGAAACTGGAGTGGGAACAACGGGCATGGAGATGCGTTCGAGCCCGCCCATGTAGGGGACGAGTGCTCGGGGAATGCGCACCGAACCGTCGGCTTCCTGGAAATTTTCGAGAATGGCCACGATGGTACGTCCAACGGCCACGCCTGATCCGTTCAGGGTGTGAACATACTCGGTCTTTCCTCGTGGTTCCCGGCGGAATTTGATCTGTGCACGGCGTGCCTGGAAATCGGTGCAGTTTGAGCAGGAGGAGATCTCGACCCAGCGGTTCTGGCCGGGTGCCCAGAATTCCAGGTCGAACTTGCGCGCGGGTGTAAATCCGAGGTCACCGAGGCACACCGAGACCACTCGGTAGGGTATTTCCAGACGCTTGAGTACGACCTCGGCGTCCGCTACCATCTTCTCGAGCTCGTCATAGGAGTGTTCCGTTTTGCAGAACTTCACGAGCTCGACCTTGTCGAACTGGTGTACGCGTACCAGCCCCCTCGTATCGCGACCTGCGGCGCCGGCCTCCGATCGGAAGCATGGCGACCACGCCGTATAGTTGAGCGGAAGTCGATCCCCTTCCAGGATTTCACCGCGGTGAAAGTTGGTGAGCGGAACCTCTGCGGTCGGAATCAGGTAGAACGGCGGTTTTTCCTGACATTTGAACAGTTCCACCTCGAAGCGTGGCAACTGTCCGGTGCCGTACATGCTGTCTGCATTGACCATGAACGGAGTGAGGAATTCGGTGTAGCCGTGCTCGGTCGTGTGGATGTCAATGAAGAAGCTGATGAGTGCGCGTTCCAGTCTTGCGCCCGCTCCTTTCATGACGATGAAGCGCGAGCCCGTGAGTTTGGTGGCGCGGTCGAAATCGATGATATCGAGGGCTTCCCCGATGTCCCAGTGAGGACGCGGCGCGAAATCAAAGCGTGGCACCTCGCCGATGACGCGCTCGACCACGTTGGCGGAGTCGTCCAGGCCATCGGGAACTGACGGGTGGGGAAGATTCGGGACCACTTCAATGAGCCGTGTTCGTTCGGTCTCGGTGGAGGCGAGTTCAGCTTCCAACGCCTTGATGCGGTCACCGAGTGCGCGCATCTCCGCGACGATCGGTTTCGTGTCGGTGCCTTCCTTGCGCAGGCGGGGGATGCTCTCAGATGCCACGTTCTTCTGGTGTTTGAGTTGCTCCACCTCGGTGATCAACTGCCGTAATTTTTCATCGGCAGCCAGTACGCGGTCAACGAGGCCAGCGTCGCCTCCTCGTCGGGTCAACGCTTCGCGAATCACGTCCGGGTCCTTGCGTATCAGCGCAATGTCAAACATACAGGTCCTTTCAGACAGGAAATTGTTCTGATGAATCGATACCCGCAGGCCGGACGCTTCAATGTGCAGGCTGCCTGTCGTTGCGGGCA
>JAJXVI010000499.1 GCA_021782195.1 bacterium
TGGGCCGAGCGGGTGCTTGTTGCGCTTCCCCGCAACTTTGCCATCGGTGCGCTTGCAACCCGAGCCTGCGCTGGCGAGACGGCGATCCGGCATCTTCGTGACCTGGTGGAGCTGCTCCACGGAACCATCTCCGTGGAGGAGGAGGTCACCATCACGACAACTGTGGTCGGAGCGATCTGCGCGCTACCCCCGACACTGTTTCGTGGAGATGTCGGGCGTGCGCTCCTGGGACGGGCTTGCGTGGTCTTTCCGCGGTCGGCCCGCCTCGCGCACCTGTACGGCATGATGCTGCGCGCGGAGGGCTTCTTCGCGGAATCGTACGCCGAACTGGTGCGGGCCGCAGCGATTCGTCGTGGGGCGCTGACCCTTCAAAACGAACGGCCTGCTCGTCCTGGAGCCTCGGGGGGAGCGCCAGTGGGGCGCTGACCCCTCACGGCGTGGTGATGACGCTCTGTCGTCGCTTTTCTCGGCAGTGCAGGAGGTGACGGGGGTAGCACTCGAGCAGGATCTCCATGATGGCGGGTAGCACGAACAGTGCGCTCACGGAACAGAAGATCACGGCGCCGGTCATCACGACACCCAGGCTGGCCATTCCACGGTAATGTGCGGTCATCAGGCTGCAGGAAAAAATCCCGACGGCAGCGTTGGATGTGAGAATCGCACGTCCGGTGCTGCAGTTGAAGGGCGCTGCGCAGCCTTCTTCCTGGCAGCGGCGCACCACGCTGACCGCGTTCACCACGCTGATGCCGATCATCAGGGAGATTGCAAGGCTGTTCGCAGGATTGAGGGCGATGCCGGCCAGTCCCAGAAAGCCGCCAAGCCAGATCAGGTTCAGGGTCAGGGGAAGCAGGGTGAGGGCAACCAGGAGAAGCGACCGGAAACTTGCGTAAAGGGTGAGAACGATGGCCACGATGGCACAGGCGACCGAGATCTTGATCGAGCGCTGAAGGGAGGCCATCAGCATCGTGACCTGCACGGCGGTGCCGGTCGGATTCGGGTCCACGACCGTGACGGCGCGAATGAACTGCTTCATCGGTGCGGCGTCCCACGAGTCGTCTCGGGGAAAGACGCGCAGCAGGATCTGTCCGCTCTTGCTCACCATGTAGTCGCGTGTTGCTTTCGGGATGTCCTGTACGCGAATGGGCCTGATCGGTCCATTGCCTCGCAGCATCGAGAGCTTGTCCTTGAGATCGCCGAACATCTGCTGCTGGTAGGAGGAGAGTGCCGCCGCTGGGGTTGCGTCCGTGGTGTTGCCAAGCAGTGTATCGATACTGAACACCAGGCGCCGCACCCCCTCCGCGTCACCGGCAATCGATGCGGCCTCAGGATAGACCAGGAGCAGGAGGTTTCGCAGGGTGTGCAGGCGGTCGCGCAGTTCCTTCACGTTGACGGGTTGCAGCGCGGCCAGTGGGGGAAGCGTCTCCGTGAGTTGTTGGATGCGCTGGATGACCGGAATCTTTGCCTTCTGGTTGGGGGGAATCATTTCGACCGGGCTCGTCACGTCGGCGACCGATGGCTGACGACGGACCCTGTCGACCATGACGCGTGCCTGCCGGATGTTGTTGGCGACGATTCCTGCGTAGAGTTCGCCGTGTCCGCTGGCGGTTGCGAGGCGCTCTTCCCAGACGACGGCGGGCGTCCCGTGCGCTTCCAGGTGGAGCATGTTCGTGTCGAAATCCAGATGGCACAGTCCGTACATTGCGAGAACCGTGGTCAGCGCGGTGAGGAGGACGACGGCGTGGGGATGCGACGGCGTGTCCGTCGCAAACGCGCGTGCGGCGGGGAGGGGAGCGTCAATGGACACTTTCGGATCGCGCTTCTCGAAAATGATGCGGGCGCTTGGATACACGGTGAGCATCGTCAGGACGGTGAACAAAGTGCCCGTACCCAGGATGACTGCGAGTTCACGCAGTCCCTGGAATTCATTGACGCCCATGGCAAAGAAGGCTGCCGAGGTCGTGAAGCCAGCAACCAGTACGGTACTTCCCGTCGACCGCATGGTGACCACCATGGCGACAAGTGGTTCTCGTCCGCGCTTGCGCTCATCGGCGTAGCGGCAAACGAACTGCAGGCCGAAATTGAGTCCCAACCCGACGAGTACGGGCAGGGCGTTGAGTGAGAGTGTGTTCAGACGCCCGATCACGAGCGCCGTGAAGCCCATCGTGAAAGCCATGGAAAGGAGCAGGCAGGCGCATACGAGCAACGGTCGCGTGAGCGGACGCAACGTGAACAGGAAGAGGAGCAGGATTCCACATCCGCAGATGAGGACCGCACGCCGCCCGTCTGCCGACGATACCACGAGATCGTCGTGCTCCATGGCTGCCGCGCCCGTCTCACCGATCTCAACGTCCGGAAACTCAGCGCGCACCTTGCGCAGCACGGGTGCGATGGCTGCCAGGGCGGCCTCGCCGGTTGTGTGACTTCCGCGGTCGAGGACCGGAATGGCCAGCATCACGTACATGTGACCATTCTTCCAGGAGAAGTAGTGCGTTGTCTTGAGGTTTGCGGTACCCGACGCGCCTGCATCCGTTTTGGAGGTAGAGGGGTGCAGGCTCATCCAGGGCGAGGTATAGGGGACGTTGCCGGACAGCGAGGCCTGCATGCCGTTCACGATCTGCTCGAGCAGCGGAATGACGTCGGCCAGCTGGCGCATGTCATCGCGGTTCGTGACCGCCGGGATTCCCTGCAACGCGGCGCTGACCGCTGCGTGCACCCCTTGCTCAAGACGACTGTCCAGCTCGGTGAAGAGGGGGACGAGCCCGGGTTTTCGCAACACGCCACCCAGCACACCGGTCACCGCGGACAGATGGCGTTCGAGGTCGCGCAGTGCCGGAACCGTCAGGAACAGCAGCGCCCGGTCTCGCAGAAAGGACAGATCGGTCTTTTCGAGGATTGCGCGGAAGTGGGCCGGATCCTTGCGCAGCGCGGCTGCGATCCGGTCGATGACCTCGCGGTTTCGGGTCGGGTGGGGTCCTGCGGCAACGATGGCGATTTCATCGTCGACGCCGAATTCTCTCTTGAGCGCCATGTAGCGTTGCTGGTAGGGTTCCGGACTGTTCAGGACGGCCGTGCGGTCGGTCATGAAGCCCAGATGCGTCCACGCGTAGAGAGCACACAGAAGGCCAGCCACGACTGCGCCACTGACGATGGTCATTCCACAGCGATCGCAGGTGAAGGCCAGGAGGGCCATGCGGTGAAGCAACGTGTTTTCCGGACGTTGCGAAGGCATACCCGGTTAAGTACGCAATGTCCCCTGGCGGAACCTCTGGAACTGCCCGGAAACTTCTCCTTCATTGCCCTTCCGCGCC
>JAJXVI010000007.1 GCA_021782195.1 bacterium
CCTCGTGCGCGACGGCGAACTCCACCGCCACACCTTCGCGATGCCCGCCGCCTACCTCCACCATGAAACGCGCGGACTGGCCGCCGGCGCGCCCTGGCCGCGCGACTTCGGCCCGGAACTCTCGCGCGGATTTCGGGCCCTCAAGACGTGGTTCACCCTCAGAGTACACGGCACCGAGCGTATCGGCCTGACCATCGCACACACCTGCGAACTCGCGCAATATCTCGGCGCGCTCGTCGAGGCCCATCCGCGCCTGGAACTCGCGGCCCCCGTACCGCTCAACATCGTATGCTTCCGCCACGAGGGGAGCGACGAACTCAATCGCCGCATTGTCGTACATCTCCACGAAAGCGGCCTCGCGGCCCCCTCCACGACCACCATTCGAGGGCGTCTCGCCATTCGGGCCGCTCTCGTAAACCATCGCACGACGACGCGCGACGTTGACCGCCTCGTGGCCGCCGTGCTCGAATCTGGAGCCCGACCATGAGCGCCGTCTCTCCTCCCTGCTCCTGGCCTCCCGTCCTGCTGGGCCTGACCCGACTGATGCGCCTCGCCTATCACGGTGGTGATCTGACCCAGACCATGCGCGACCTCGTAGAGCGCATACAGCGCGACCCGAAGGACGCAGCCGCCCTCCTCGACCTCTCCACCATCCACCTGCTGTGCGGCAGGCGCGATCTGGGACTCGCCTGCCAGGCCCAGGCCCTCGCCGTGGAACAGGTGTATCACCAACCCGCCGCGATCCATTCTCCCGACGGACTGCGCGTGCTCATGTTCGCGACGGCGGGCGATTTCATGGACAACATGCCGATCGACCTGCTCCTCGAAGACTCAGACGTCGCCGTCGACGTGCTGTTCATCGGCCCTGGGCTGCCCCCCCCGTCGCGCATTCCGGACCACGACGTGGCAATCGTCGGCATTGCCGAGTCAGACGCAAACCGCACCACCCTCGACGCCCTGACCCCGTTCCTGACAACCTGGCCGCGACCGGTGCTCAATCTTCCCGAACGCATCCTGCGGCTCGGTCGAGAAACCCTCTGGCAACTGCTCGGCGACCTGCCGGGCGTCTGCATCCCTCCCACGGTTCGCGTCACGCGCGACGCCCTTGCAACGCTCGCAACCGAACAGCGCTCACTCGACGCGCTGGCGCCAGGCGGAACGTTTCCGATCATCGTGCGGCCGGTCGGTTCGCACGCCGGCACGGGTCTCGAGAAGCTGGACGCGCCCGACGCGATCGCCCCCTATCTAGCGTCACAGGACGTTGACGTCTTCTATCTCTCGAACTTCATCGACTACCGCAATCCGGACGGACAGTTCCGCAAGTACCGGCTCGCCTTCATCGACGGTCGCCCCTACGCCTGCCACGTGGCAATCGCCGACCACTGGATGCTCCACTACCTCAACGCCGGCATGACCGAGAGCGCGGAAAAGCGCGCCAACGAAGCCGAGATCTTCGCCCGCTTCGACGACACCTTCGCCCTCCGACACGAGGAGGCAATGAAGGCCATGAGCGACCGGATCGGGCTCGGGTACTACGTGGTCGACTGCGGTGAGACCCCCGACGGGCGGCTGCTCATCTTCGAGGCCGGCACCGTCATGCTCGTGCACGCCATCGACGCCGTGCCTCCCTTCGCATACAAACTCCCCCAGATGCGGAAGGTCTTTGGCGCCTTCCGCCACATGCTCGACGCAGCCCGCGCCCCGCGATAGCATCTCGGTGACGACCACGCCGCATCCCACCCGCGAGCTTCTCAAGACCGCCATGCACCGGCCGGACCTTCGGATCCTGCTGGCCGGAGTGGAGATTCGGCACGACGAAGCGCTCGCGCAACCTTTCCTGGCCCACGACGGTGCGATCGTCCTCGGAAGCGCCGGCGACGCGCGGCACCCGGCGCCCCTCGCGCACGCTCTCCGGCACGGCGCGGAGATCCTGTGCTGGCGAAACCCCTCCCCGCGCACGTCCGCCGCCGAACGCGTCGCCGCAAGCCTGCTCGCCGCCCGCACGGCCGCCTGCGCGCTGGCCCTGATGAGCGTCCGCGAGCGGCGCCTCTGCGAGCCCTACGTGGACGCCGACCTCCCCGCGCTGCTCGGACCGCACGCCGATGCCCCGACGCTCCCCAACGAACGTCTTCGCGCGCTCGCGCAGGCGCTGCTCGCGCTCGCAGGGGACGATCGGGTCCGCGCCGACCTGCCCCTTCTGGCGCAAGCGCTCGCCTCCCCTCTCTTCGCGGAAGGATGGGCCGTGGCCGTCCCCACCGACCACCTGCTGACGACAGGGGGGGACAGTCGCCTGGCGCTCGACCCTGAAAGCGGCTTGAATCGCTACGGATGCAGTCCTCGTCCGCGCCCGCACGCCCTTACGTTCGCATCCACCACCGCAACCTCCATCTCCGAGGGCGCGTACGAGATGGTCGAACGGCTGCGCCGCGATCTGGTCGCGAGCTGCGTGCAGGGGCGTTTTCCTCTCGACTACGCGCGCGCCATGGCGGGCATCCGGACGCGCCTGCGCAGGCTGTGCGGGGCGGATGCCGTCCCCGGAACGGAGGTCGTGCTCACCCCGTCCGGCACCGACGCCGAGTTCTATGCGCTCGAACTCGCGCTGGCAGGCCACGGATCCACGCTCACGAACCTCGTTCTCGCGCCTCGGGAAAGCGGCAGCAGCGTGATGCCGGCCGCCGCCGGCCGACACCACCATCCGGTGACCGCGCTGGGCGTCGCGGTCGAAACCGACGCGCCGGTCGACGCGGAATCCACGGCACGTGTCCGCCTGGAGGTCGTCGAGGTCCGCGACGCGACGGGCAACCTCCGTGCGTCTTCCGAGGTCGACCAGGACGTGCGGACGGTCGTTGAGCGCGCGGCAAACGCGGGACATCGGGTGTTGCTCCACGTGCTGGACACCTCGAAGACCGGGATCGTCGTGCCGTCTCCACGGTGCGTGCGCGACCTGGCCGACCGGCTGGGCGATTCCCTCGACGTGGTGGTGGACGCCTCGCAGTTGCGCCTGTGTCCGGAAGGCGTGGCGGGGTATCTGGCAGCAAACGCGATGCTGATCATCACAGGATCCAAGTTCTTCACCGGTCCGCCGTTCGCCGGCGCACTCCTGATTCCGCCTGGCATCGCGCGGCGCGCCGTGCGCCCGGTGGGGGACCATCCCGCCGTGCTCCCGGCAGGCTACCGCGACACCACGACGCGCGACTGCTGGCCGGAAGCGTGGAACGCGTATTGCCGCACCCTCGGCACAACCCCACAGATCGGACTCCTCTTCCGCTGGACAGCCGCGCTGTGGGAGATGGACGCGTTCCATCGCTGCCCGCCCACCCGGGCACGCGCGCTCCTCGACGCCTTCCTGTGCGCCGTCCGCACCGCGCTCGAGCAACACGCGTCGCTGGTTCTGCTCGCGGCGCCAGTCCCCGCACGCACCGCAAATGTGGGAGAGCGCTGGGACGCACTGCCCACGGTTTTCACCGTGGGACTGCGAGGCCGCGGGGGCGAGCTCCACGGGGTCGAAGCGCTGCGTCGCATCTACGGCTGGCTCAACCGCGACGTCTCCGCGTTGCTCGCCGAAGACGCGTCAGAGGCCGACCGCGCCCTGGCCGCGACGTGCTGCCACGTGGGCCAGCCGGTCTCCCTGGCCGCGCCGGGGATGCCGGAGCGATGCGGCCTGCGGATGGCAGCCGGCGCGCGCATCGTGAGCGGCGCCGCCGACGTGCACGTTGTGAGCGACGTGAACGACGTGGTGAAGGCCGCTCCACGCGGCATTGCGGCGGGCATTGCACCCGAGATGGCAGTGGCGCACGAAATCCGCGATGCCTGCACCGTACTCGACAAGATGGACCTCCTGGCCCGCACCTTCGACGCGATGGCAGCTTCCGAGGACGGCGACCCCTGAACCTGTCCGCCACGCGTCCTCAGCCTGCGTTCGACGCGAGCCAATCTGTCAGCGGCGCGCGCGGTCGGCCGAGACCAGCGCGTCGACCAGATCGATGTAGGCCTGCCTTGCCTGATCGTGGCCCATCCCGCGACGACCGGACCACGCTTTGTGCTTGGCGCGCCCTTTCAGGTCGAACGCCGAGGGGGCAGGCCCGGTGACGTCGCCTTCCGTGGCCTGCTTGTAAAGACCGTACAGTTCCAGCAGCACGCTGTTTGAGGGCGCCACCGACAGCGTCTGCACCTGCGCAAGCGCCGACTGGAACCGTTCCTCCAGGGAAGGGGCGGGGGCGTCGCTCCCCCGGGGGGAGCCGTGGGACGTCCCCGAAACGTCCGCCACAAAAGAAGGTGCGGAGGAAGAGGCGGGAGCCGCGGAAGCCGGCGCGGGGGACGTCCCCGAAACGTCCTGCGCGGGCGCCGCCAGATACTGCTCGTGATAGCGTCGGAAGCGCTGGTCGATGTCGGACGCGGTCAGGCCAAACTGTTCGAGGGTGTAGACGTGACGGCCGGCAGCGTGCTGGCGATTCGTCGATAGCCACGCCATCGCCGAGTCCAGGGCCGCGTCGTCGCCAGCGCAGGACGCAAACGCACAGATGCGGGCAAGGGTCTCGCGAGGCTGCGCCACCAGGTCGGGATAGCGAACGTCGAAAAAGCCGCGGGAACCGACGGCACGTCGCAGGCCGGCGAGGGGAAACAGCGCGCGCTCCACGAGGTCGGTGCAGTATCCGCCGAGCGCGTGCGCGTCGAGCGTGGCGCCTTCCGACGCCTGTAGAGCCGCACACAGGCTGGCGAGGGAGGGAAGCGCCTCGTCCACGCGCCGGTGAAGTGAGACGATGGTGGCATCCGGAAAGACCTTTCGCAGCACGGGAAGGTGCCAGAGGTGACACGGATCCTTCAACACGAAGCGGCAGCCCGGGTACCGCCACGCCAGCACCTGAAGTTGCATGCGATAGAAGCGGTAGTACGGCTCCATGTCAGTCTCCATCATCCACTCGACAAAGGCGGGGATGTGGAAGCTGAAGCTGTGCACCATCGTGGCAAAGCCCTGGCGGAACAGCCAGCTGCACTCGTCAGGCCAGCCCGCGTTGATGGGATGGATGCGCGCAAGGTCTGGCGCGCGCTGCGCGATGAAGGCAACCATGGCCTCGGCCTCCGCCACGGCGCGCGCTTCCCAGGCCGCGAGGTCGTCCCCGCTCGGCACGATGGCGCGCATCTCCCACAGACGTGGCGCGCGCAGATCCGGGTGACCCGAGAGCAGATTGTGCAGCAACGTGGTTCCGGTGCGAGGCAGTCCCACGATGAAGATGGGAGCGGGCAGGGCGACGTCGAGAATCTCCGGATGGCGGCGCACGAACTCGACCACCCGCGCGCGCAAGACGAGCGTTCCCACGAAACGCGTGCGAAGGGAGGCAAGGCTCTCCGGGGGCAGGCCGGCCTCGCGGGTCACGGCGAGCGCAAGCTGCTCCAGGGCCGGCCGAAACTCTTCGGTTCCAAAATCGGAGGTCCCGGCCACCTGCGCGGCGGCGGCGACCATTGCATCGACCTGGGTGATGGGTGCGATCTGCTGCATGAGCTGTTTCCTTCCAGACCCCATTTTCTTGATCGAGGCGCCCCCCTTCCGGGGGAGCCTCAAATCGCGCCTCTAGAGGCGCGGCCGAAAAGGTCGCGCCGATCAACATCTGGGGGCTAGAAGGCCGGCCGATCTACGATATCTTGTAGGTTGCGGGATACCCGCAACCATCAGAAGGGGGTTTTCGGCCGGGCTTCTAGCGCACGGCGGCGAGGTCCGACTGTCCGCGAAGGGCTTCCAGACGCGCTTCGAACGTCGCCGCGGTGGCCTCGTCCTCGGCCATCAGGGCGTCAACGTCGACGTGCGCGAAACCGAGCACGCCCATTGCGCCGTACGCGCGACGCACCCGTTCCCCCCACAGACCGACCGCGCGAATGGTGGGGACGATGCGGGAAAAGAGTTGCGAGCGATAACTGCGCAGGAACCCGGAGGACTCGATGTGCGCACGACAGCGTTCGGTGGGAAGGCCGAGGCGCGCCCAGACCTCCTCGCCCGAGAAGCGGTCACGAAGCAGGTAGGAGGCCTCGACAACAAACTCCTCGCGTTCGTCGCGTTCACGTTGCGTGAGGTGGGGCAGGTAGGCCTGCAACGTCAGGCGCCCGAAAGCGACGTGGCGGGCCTCGTCCTCCATGACGTAGGCATTGACCATGGCGGACAGCGCATTCTGCGACTCGTCACGGATGAGCGAGAAAGCGGCCAGGGCGAGTCCTTCGACAAGAACCTGCATACCGAGCATGGTCATGTCCCAGCGACGGTCGGCGAGGACGTCGTCAAGAAGGCGCTTGAGCGATGGCGAGACCGGATAGTCGAGTTCCATGCGGCTCAAGAGGCGCGTGAAGGCCTCCAGGTGGCGCGCTTCGTCCACGACCTGGGTCGCCGCGTAGAGTCGAGCTTCCATGGTGGGGGCCTGGCCGACGATCTTGGAGGCGCAGAGCAGCGCGCCCTGCTCCCCGTGCAGGAACTGCGACAGTTGCCACGACTGAAAGTGGCGCCGGACCTCGGCTTTTTCCGCTCGGTTCATCGAATCGAACATGTCCGAGCCGTAGATGGGAATGCCGCTGTCGGGAAGGCCCTGCGGATTGTCCGGGTCCATCGGAAGCGTCCAGTCGATGCGACGGGAGGCGTTCCACTGCTTCTCCTTGGCACGCTCGTAGAGCCCCAGCATCCGGTCGTCCCGAGGCGCGTAGTCGGAAAGCAGGCTCCACAGACGGCTCTCGGGAGGCACGGCGGAAGGTGCGGCAGACGCCACTTCGACGCGGGTTGGCGGGAGCGAAACCGTTCCAGACGCCCGATAGGCCTCGAGGTACGTGGTCAGCAGGCGTTCGTCAAACGCGGGGCACGACACCTGTGCGCCCAGCAGCAAGCGCGTGTTGCGATCGTCGACGGGCATGGTCTTCTTCATCTGACGTTCGAGGCGCTGCATGCGGGCATCGGAAATGTTGCGATAGTACCCGGCAAAACGGGCCAGCGGGTTATCCGGACACTGTTCGGGAAGGTCAAGGACGGCCTGACGGAACACGGGATACGGAACCTCGCGCAATGGCCAGCCGGCCTTGCGGAGAAACGCGTACAGGTCAAGCTGGCGCATCGGGGCGGGGTTGACGAGGTTGAAGGAACGCCCGAGCGCGGAGGCGTGCAGGCTGAGCAACGCAACGGCAGCCGCCACGTAGTCGACCGGCACGATGTCAAGAATCTTGTCGACGTACGGGACCACGCCGAGTTGACATGCGCCCCGCAGGAACGAGGAGAACAACTGGCCCTCGCTGGTCGACTCGGCACCGTTGCTGCTGTCGCCCGTCACGAAACCCGGGCGGTACACGGTCACGGTGAAGCCGCGCCGACGCGCGTTGTCGAGCAGTTTTTCCGCCACCCACTTGCTCTGGAAGTATCCGATGAGCAGATTCTCCGCACCCTCGAGTTCCGCTTCCTCCGCAAACCAGGTCGGCCCGGACGGGGCGCCGATGGGGTAGACGCCGATGCTCGACACGAAGTGAATCGGCACGTTACGCTGGCGGGCAAGATGCAGCACGCTGCGGGTGCCCTCCACGTTGGTTGCCTTCAGCGCGTGGTAGGGGTGGGCCCAGTTGACCTGTGCCCCGCAGTGATAGATGCGCCCGACAGTGCGGGCCAGGGTCTGGAAGTCGGCCTCGGAGAGCCTGAAGCGCGGCAGGCCGAGGTCCCCGCACAGCACGGCAATCCGGGTCTCGTGCTCGGACTTCCACCTTCCGTAGCGGACCAGGGAGGCCTTGAGGCGCGCGAACGCGGTGGGTTCGTCGGGGGCGCGAACCAGACAGATGACGCGGTCGGAGGTGCGTTCCAGCAACTCGGACAACAGGTAGGTCCCGAGAAAGCCGCTCGCGCCGGTCAGCAGAATCGGACCCCCCTCGAGACAGGTCGGGCCGCCGGGACGCAGGTCAGCCTCGAGAGCGGCCTCGGCGTTCCAGTCGATGGGTTCGCCGGGATCTGAGGAAACCGTCGAGCCAGAAGCGAGGAGGTGAGCTACGGTGCGAATGCTCTGGCCAAAGAAGATCTCGATGGGGAGTTCACGACCGATGTATCGCTCCAGTTCACCGGCCAACTGCGCAACCTGCATGGAATCAATGCCGAGCGACGTCAGCGTGACGTCGGGGGAGACGTGCGCCGAATCCGCACAGGTTGCACGCAACCGCTCAAGCAGGAAGGCCAGGATGGCTTCCTCGCCAGAGGCTGTGGCGGGGGAGGACAGACGCGCGACCACGTGCAGGGTTCCCTCTTCGTAGGCGGCGCGCGTAGCCCAGCGCTGGATCTTGCCGCTCGAAGTCTTGGAAATCGTACGAGGTTGAATCAACACGACGTCTGAGATGTCGATTTCGTGTTGCCGGGCCACGGCTTCGCGAACCAGGGCCGGCACCCGGGCAAGCTCGGGAGCGCTCCCTTCGGCTTCGGCAACCAGGACCACCACCTCGTGTCCATCGCGTTCGAGAGAGAAGGCTGCTGAACAGCCCGGTCGGAGCGTGGGAGAGGCGCTCTCGGCCGTGCGTTCCAGGTCCTGGGGGTAGTGATTCTGGCCGCGCACGATGATCAGGTCCTTCAGACGACCGGTCACGAAGACCTCGCCATTGTCGACAAACCCGAGGTCACCGGTGCGCAACCATCGCTCTGGACGGTCCGGCAGGCGCGCGGCAAAAGTGGCCGCCGAAAGATCGGGGCGCCCCCAGTAGCCGGTTGCCACGTGCGGTCCGGCCACCCAGAGTTCCCCCACGCGCCCTTGTGGAACCGGATTCTCCGTTTCCAGATCCACGGCAACGACCGATCCGCCATCGACCGGCCGTCCGGAGCCGACCAGGGGATGTCCCGTCCCCGCAAGAACGACCCGATTGCTCGCAAGTCGCGTGGCGTCCACCGAAAGGGTGCGGGGCGCAGTCCCACACGGCGCGATCGAGGCCAGAAGGGTCGACTCGGCCAGCCCGTAGGCGCCTGAAAATGATGATCGGCGAAATCCGCACGGCGCGAACACCTCGCAGAAGCGGTCCAGGGTCTGGGCACGAATCGGCTCGGCGGCGTTGAAGGCCACTTCCCAGCCACTCAGGTCGAGTCCGTCAATGTCCTGCGGCGTCGCCTTGCGCGCGCACAGGTCGTACGCAAAGTCCGGCCCGCCCGAAACGCGGGCATTGAAATGCGACATCGCGCGCAGCCAGCGCACGGGCTGTTTGAGAAATGCAAGCGGGGACAGAAACGTCATCTGTCCTCCCACGTAGAGCGTGGCCAGAACGTTGCCGATGAGCCCCAGGTCGTGGTAGAGGGGTACCCAGCCCACACCGGTGTCAAACGGCACGACGCCTGCATCCGTCATCATCATGCGGGTGTTGGCCAGTACGTTGGCATGCGTGACCATGACGCCACGGGGGTCTCCCGTCGAACCCGACGTGTACTGGAGAAATGCGACGTCCGATGGCGTGGCACGGTACGGCACGAAGGAAGCGTCCGCGGGCGGCAGTTCGTCGACGGCCAGCCACTTGATCTTCGCAAGGTCCGACGCCACTTCCAACAAAGGCTCGGCAAGCGCCACGATCTCGCGCGTGGTCAGCACGATGCGTGCTTCGGCATCAGCCACGATGGCCAGGAGCCGAGGCAGCGTGTTCTGCAGGCGATTGGGGTCCGGCGGGTAGGCGGGGACGGCTATCATCCCGGCGTACAGGCATCCAAAATACGCGGTGATAAAATCGAGCCCGGGCGGAAACAGGAGCAGCACCCGGTCGCGGGGCTCGGCACACGCGGCAAGTACCCCACCAAGGTGCGCGGCCAGCGCCCGCATCTCGGCATACGTGCGGGTGGTTGTGGGGCCGTTCACGTCCCCGTTCTCCAGATAGCGGTACAGAACGCGAGGGGAAAGCTCCTCTGATCTCTTTTCCAGTAACGTGACCAGATCGGGAACAGCCCCGTTCAGATCTGTGTTGGTATCGCTCATTCGACCTCCAGCCAAAGGTTAAGCTCCGGGTACTGTTACAGCGCCGGTCGGTCGTGCGCGGCCCGCATTGAACAGACCGCACTGTTCGTGACGCGCGGACCAGGCTTCCCAACGCTGCGCGACGTCCACGGTATCAAGTCCGTGACGTGAACACCCTTCCTTTCGTTCCCCTTCAGGGTCGCCACAAGGCGCATCGTCCGGTCAGCAGAATGTCCGGGAGAACGCCTTCCCCTACGAGAGACCGGCCGTCTTCCCGTACGTTCCGTCGGCTCCTGGGACACGCGCGGAATTCAGATGTTGCGGCAATTGAGAATGGGAACCGCCAACGCATCGCCTACCTTCCTTGAGCGCGCGTGGCTGTCCCCCTGATTCGGGAAGGAAGGCCTGGGACCTTCTCCGCATGCCTCCCTCCCAGAGCGCGAATCCGAGCGCGCGAATCAGAATGCGCGCGTGACCTGGCGACGAGAAACAGCCGCTGCAACCCATATCAGACAGACCAGGAGCGAGAAGGGCGTATCTTCCGGTCATTCCGTGCTCCCAGCAGCCGTTCTAGAACCAAGAAGACAGTTCCTGGGGAAGATCCGAAAATTCCGGAGGTTCACGATACGTTGATTTACGGAAACACCACACGGGACACGCTGCCCCTCTCGCAGGAGAGATTGCCGCAGGCGGCGCGGCGGATGCTCTTGCGTCAACCGTTGCCCTTGCCGCAGGAGGAGTTGCAACCGAGTCGGAAGGAAAGGTCTTGGAGCGGCAGAGACCGTGAGTCTCCTCCTCCGAATCAGACTGAACGAAACCATGTCACACCATAGAAAATCTTTCCGCCTCGTCACCTGCCTCCTGGCAGTCACCCTGGCGTTGACAACGACGTCGTGCAGCCGCCGCCCTTCGACCGGTGCAACGGTACACGTGCTGGCCGCGGCAAGCCTGTGTGACGTTCTACACGCAATGTCGGCAGACATGCACGCTGCCGGCCTCGACGTGAAAGGCGAGTTCGGAGCCACGGGCGCCCTTCGCCGCGAGGTCGAGCACGGGGCGCCGGCCGACGTGATCATCACGGCCTCCCCTGGCGCCGTGCGGCGGTTGCTGGCCGAAAAGCTGGTGACGCCATCGAGCGCATGCGTGGTCTATCGCAACCATCTGGTGCTGGTGGCCCCAAAAGACGGCGAGGTCAAGACCCTGGCAGATCTCGCACGCGCGCGACGCATCGGAATCGGTGACCCGGCGAGCGTTCCAGCCGGTCGGTACGGGGCCGAGGCGCTGCGAAGCCTGGGACTGTTCGATGAACTTCGCCCGCGGCTGGTGTACGGCAGCGACGTGCGCGTGGTGCTCGAGTGGGTCGCGCAAGGCGACGTGGACGCCGGCTTGATGTACACCACCGACGCGCGCGTCGAAGCAGCGCGGGTGCGCGTCGTTGCGACCATTCCAGACCGCACGCACGCGCCGATTCTGTATGGTTGCGCCACCATCAAAGGATGCCCCGATCCGGCGGGAGCGGCGCGTTTTCTGGCAGTCCTCCGCAGCCCATCCGCGCAGGCCATCGCGCGCAACGCTGGATTCGAGCCGATCACGCAGCCGTTGCCACCTGCAGGCCCTCGCGTCACTCGACCGAGCTCATCGGCGCGCTCGACGCCTTCCGCTGGAGGCTGACCGGCGTGTCCGATTCGATTGTCGATCCCGTCCTGCTGTCGCTGCGCGTGGCCGCGTGCAGCACCCTGTTCGTGGTCCCGGTTGCGGTCGCCATTGCGTGGGTCCTCAGCCGATCGCGCGTCCCTGCAAAAGGCTTGCTGATCTCACTGATCAATCTTCCCCTCGTCCTGCCACCCGTGGTCAGTGGCTTCTTCCTGCTCGATCTGTTCGGTCGCCGCGGCGTCTTCGGCCGCATCCTCGCCCCCGTCGGAATCGTCATCCCGTTCACCTGGGTAGCGGCCGTCCTCGCTTCGTTCGTGATCTCCCTGCCGCTGGCCGTGTGGACAACCCGGCTCGCGTTCGACGGGATCGACCCGGCCCTCGAGAACGCCGCGAGACTTCTGGGACGTTCGGAGTGGAGGGTTTTCTGGGAAGTGACTCTCCCCCTGGCTCGCCGCGGACTGCTTGGCGCGACAATCCTGGCCTTCGCGCGCAGCCTCGGAGAGTTCGGTGCCACGATGGTTGTAGCCGGCACGACCCCCGGCGAGACGTTGACCGTGCCGAGCGCCATCTATCTCTACATGCAGCGCCCAGGGATGGACGGCACCGTGAATACCCTCGTGTGGACGGCGGCCGGACTCTCCTTCCTCGCGCTGTCAATCGTGAACGTGGTCGTCTGGAATCGGCAGTGATCACGTTGGATCTGACCTTCGGAGTGGGAAGGTTCGAGCTCGCCGTGAACTGCGCGTGTGAGGAAGGGTGGCTCGTCATCTTCGGTCCGTCAGGCAGTGGAAAGACGACCCTGCTCGAGTGCGTGGCCGGCCTGCGTCGCCCACAGCGCGGACGGATCCGGATCGGAGACCGCACGCTTTTTGACGACACGCGTCAGATCAACCTGCCACCACGCATGCGCCGGGTCGGATACGTATCGCAGACCGGCGATCTCTTTCCACACCTCGACGTACAGGCAAACCTCGTGTTCGGCGCCACGCGGGAACGATTCGACACCGACTTCACGCGCATCACCGAGATGCTCGAACTTGGCGACCTCCTCAAACGTCACCCGCATCAGCTGTCAGGCGGACAGCGCCAGCGCGTCGCGCTCGGACGAGCGCTCCTCTCGACGTGTGACCTGCTCGTACTCGATGAACCGCTGGCAGCCCTGGACGTGTCCCTGCGACGCCGCCTTCTCGACGATCTGGTAAAGGTGCGACACGGGTTCTCGACCCCCTGTCTGTATGTGACGCACAACCTGGGCGAGGTCGTAGCCCTGGCCGACCGAGTGCTGGTGCTTGACGAAGGCAGACAGATCGGGCTGGGAGGGCCCGCCCTGGCGATGGCGACCCTGCAACGCCATGAACCGCTCGAAGAACTGGCCGACGGGCTCGAAAATCTCCTGGAGCTGCCCTTCGCGGGGAGTGATGAAGAAGAAGGCATCACTTACCTTGCGCTGGGCGGGAACGACCTCCTGGCCGTACCGTTTCTTGCCCACCGCCACCCGCACGATACGCTACGAGCACGCATTCCCGCTGACGACGTCATCCTGGCGCGCGGTCTCACCGGCCAGATCAGCGCACGAAACCTCCTGAGCGGGCGCGTCGTCGACATCGTGGCGCGCCCCCACGCGTACTACGTACAGACGACGATCGGAGCAGGTCACACCGTGTGGAGCCATGTCACGCCGGCGGCGCTACGCCGCCTGAAACTGGAGCCCGGCTGTGACGTCACCGTCGTCATCAAGACGCACGCGGTGCGCGCACTGTGAGCATGCGCTTTTACGGCCCGTATGCGGCCGACAACGGTGCCTGCCCCTACCTCGAAGGGCGGAACTGGGCGGCGGAGTACGTGATTGCCGAGGACGACGGCCGACCGGGCAGCCCTCCGTTTCCCGAAACGAGCGGCGCGCCTTCGGCAGGGGACGAGGCGTCCGATTCCGCGAGCGAAAGCGCTCCGCACTTCCCGCTCCTCCCCTGGCGGATGCAACGCAACAGCTTCGAGGAGGACGTCCCCCCCGCAGCGGCGTTGCCCGTCCCCCACCCCGACGCCCCCTCCAGCACCTACAACGAACTGCTGCAGGCGGGGTTTCGAAGATCAGGACGGGCCTTCTACCGTCCCCACTGTGCCGATTGCGCGGAGTGCGTGTCGCTTCGCGTGGATGTCGCGCGCTTTGTACCCGGGCGAGATATGCGTCGAGCACTCAAGAAGAATCGGGACGTCACCGTGGAAGTGGTGCCCGTTGACCCCACGAGAAGCCAGGAACCTTCCCCACACGACGAGAGTGCCTTTGGGCTCTACCAGAAGTTCGTGGAGGTCCGCTATCCGACTCCGACGTCGCTTCCCACGCCCATGGGCTATCAGCAGAGCTTCCTTGTTCACGCGGGGAATACGTGGGAGTTTCGTTATCACGTCGGCGACCGCCTGCTGGGGGCCGGCTTTGTCGATCTGACGTACGAAGCGGCCTCCAGCGTCTACTTCTTTTTCGACCCGGAAGAGGCATGGCGCAGCCTGGGAACCTACAGCGTGCTGAGGGAAATTGATTTCTGTCGACAGACGGGGCGACCCTGGCTGTACCTCGGCTTTCGCGTTGCTCAGTGCCGTGCCATGGGCTGAAAGGCCCGGTACGGACCACATCAGTTGCTCGACCCCGTGCACGGTTGGATTTCCGCTCTGCCCCGCTCCGACCGCCAGATCTGAATGCAAGCGCAGAAGGAAACCCCGGAGATGAAAGCGTAGTGATTCTTGTTTCTCGGTTCTCGGGGTCCGTACAGGCAGGACACCGTTCGCTCCCGTCACTCCCTTGACAGCAGGAAGACGGGCGTGACAGGCGTCGTGGAAGGATGATGCAGATGGTCGTCACGAGCCCGTGATGCGACTGCATCGTACCCAAACAGGAGGAAGAAGATGAATCGCCGAGAGTTTGCAAAAATGATGGCGCTGAGTGTGGCCGGGCTGGCCGCAAGCGTCGATGTGCTCCCCGCATTTGCGGCGCCGGGCAAGCACGCTTGCAAGGGGATGAACGCGTGCAAGGGACAGGGTGGATGCAAGACAGGCAACCACGGCTGCAAGGGGCATAACTCCTGCAAAGGGAAAGGCGGATGCGCCACGGTCAAACACGGGTGCAAGGGAATGAATGCATGCAAGGGGCAGGGTGGTTGCAAGACAGGCAACCACGGTTGCAAGGGACGTAACTCGTGCAAAGGCAAAGGTGGGTGCGCGGTCGTCCCAGGGCATCCGCACTGACCCGACACACGACGGGCAGCGCGGTTTTCGAGCGACCTGCCCGCTCCTTGCGCCGGTGCTCCCGAAAGAGAAGGGGGTGCGGTCCGTGGCATCGCAGACGGTGAAAGAAGGATCTTGCTTGTCGAACAACCTCTGGAACCTGCCGGACCTTGGCCTCGGAATCGGACTGCGAACCGTTCACTTTCGCCACATCCTGGAAACCTGGCCAGACATCGACCTGTTTGAAGCCATCACGGAAAACTTCATGGACACGGAAGGGCGACCGATGGACGTTCTCACGCGGATCGCGGAACGCTATCCGGTCGTCCTGCACGGGGTCTCGATGTCCATCGGAAGCACCGATCCGATCAATCGAACCTACCTCGCCGGGGTGAAACGTCTTGCGGCGCGAATCAGGGCTCCGTGGGTCTCTGACCACCTGTGCTGGACCGGCGTGGCGGGGCGAAACGTTCACGACCTGCTTCCCCTGCCACTGACGGAGGATTCGCTTCAGCACGTCGTAAAGCGGGTTCGCACGATCCAGGATGTACTGGAACGGCCGCTCGTCGTGGAGAACCCGTCGAGCTATCTTGAGTACAATGCCTCCACGATACCCGAGTGGGAATTCATGGTTCGCCTCGCGGACGAAGCTGACTGCGGCAGCCTGCTCGACGTGAACAACGTGTGCATGAGCGCTCA
>JAJXVI010000500.1 GCA_021782195.1 bacterium
GGATCGACGCGAACGCGTACACGCGGTGGGCGGGCCTGCGTCTGCCGCGCGAAGAGGAGTTCGAGTTTGCGGCGCGTGGCGTTGAACGACGCGTGTTCCCGTGGGGCGAACACTGGGACGCCGACCGCTGTCGCAACAGCGTCGGGTACAACGCCCCGGACCGTCCCTCGCTTGTGGGCGCCTACCCCGGCGGCGCAAGCCCCTGCGGAGCACTGGACCTGGTCGGGAGCGTCTGGCAGTGGACCGCATCGTGGTTCGCGTCCTACCCGGCCAACCACCGATTTCACGAAGCCTACGGCCAGACCTATCGTGCCGTGCGCGGAGGCACCTGGCAGTCGCGCAACGCCGGCTTCTTGCGCTGCGCGCGACGCTTCAGCTTCACCCCTTCGAGCCGCAGCCCGAATCTGGGCCTGCGCGGCGCACGCTGACGCCCGGAAGGGGGACGGCGCGGGCGGCGATCGGGGGGACGCGAGCAAAAGCAGCGGGGACGCTCCGGCTCTCAAGCGCCGCGGGGAGGACGCGCCGGAAAGACCGGCGCAGGCACCGAGGGGGGTCAGCGCGGACCGTGCGTGGGACGTCCGACCAGGTTGATTGGGTTTCCGTCGAGATCTCCGTAGATGAAGAAGAATCCCGCGTCCCCTTCCTGAGGCTCACGCAGGCAGCGAAAACCGGCCTGCTCGACAAACCGTCGAGCCTCGGCAACATCGCCGACAATCGTGAATCCGATTGCAGTGTCAAGTTCTGAAACGGGTCGTTCTTCCCAGCGGTGAAGAACCAGTTGGACCCCTTCGTCGTTGCGCAGTACGATCATGTCACCCATGGCTCGCTCACGACGAAAGCCCAGCGCCTCATAGAGCACGGCGCTTGCCTCGACCTCGCGAACATAACGGGTCACGTTCCGAAATTGAACTGGACCAGGCATGACTGTCTCCTTTCGTAGGCCCCTCCTTCCCGCTCGTGACACGATCCCCTGCCTGGTGCGCACCGCCGAAACTGTCGCTCCCGAGAAGGCGGACCGGCGCGCGGGCGCAAGCAGCGTGCAGACCGCTCCCCCGCTGGCGGACGGGCGCGCGAGCGCAAGCGCTTCCGGAACGCCGCGACCGTTGAACAGCGCGTACGCTACCTGCAGCTTCAATGGGGCCGAGGTTAAATAGCCTCCGGAACGCCGGACCGTTGATCAGCGCGTACGCTACGGCCGCGCCGCTATCGTCGCGCGGCGCGAAGCGCCAGGTCCCCGCGATTGAACGCCTCCGCAAGCAGGTCCGCGGCTTTGAGCGCTGCGGCGTGTCCGGCCTGAAAGTCCCCCTGAGGGGCGCCCTGGATCAGCAGGTCGGCTGCGTCCGCAAATTCCTCCACCGACTTCTGGAAGAGCAGGACGAACTCCTCAACCTGAGCTTCGTCGTCCGGAACGCCTTCCGGATAGAGCGTGCACTCCACGGCGCGAACAAACTCGACCAGGCGCCACACTTCCTCCTGCAGGCAGTCGGCAAGGCCCTGGGCATCCAGTTCCCCGCGTGCGACCTGTTCCGTGAGTTCACGAAAGCGCGCGGTGAGCACGCATTCCCCTCCACCAACCAGTCCGTGGTAGAGCGTGCTGTCGGTCAGGTCGATGGCAGGCCTGTGGTCCCACTCCGTCTGCGCAAGAAAACTGTTGCATCCCCGACAGGTCATCCTGCCCGCGGGGTTCGGAAGCCCGCAACTCCTACAATCCACGTTCGATGACTCCACTCTACGTGCGTGTGTCGCGCTTGATTCACGATTCACGCAGCGAGTGCCTCTCACAACGCTTTCTCCCAGCAACTTTTGAGCAGGCTTCCGTAAAGAGCGGGGCGCATACAATCATCGAGAAGAACATCCTGCATTCGTGAGATGATGTATTGACTTTTGCGCAGACGGTGGGACGTTCATGAAGAATCTACCTGCCCACATCTTGCCACCGGAGATTGATACGATGAATTCACTTCACAACTACGACACGATCGCCAATCACATTGATTACAGCAAGCCCTGGGATGGGCGCGTTCAGGCAAAGACGGTGATGCTTGACGAAGCGTCTCGCAAGAATGGGGCTTCCTCCGAGCTGCACTACGCGGGTGAGTCCACCCGATCGGAGGGAAACTACCGCGGTCAGGGGATTCACGAGCGCACCAGCACGCTCGACGAGGAACTCAGCCAGGGCAGCAAGCATATTTCACACGACCACGTCGCGTCCACGCTTGAAAGAGGCAAGCAGACGGGTCAGGCAGCCCAGGACACCTATACGATGCACGACACGACGACCGGCAAGACGACCAGCCTGGACAAAAAAACCTACGAACAGCTCTTCAAGCAGATGACCGCGGGAAAGGAACAGTGGTTCGCGCAGAACCGCGTCACCCAGTAGCGGAGACCCATTGCAGGCCCGCCGAAGCGAAATCTGTCGCTTTGCGGCCACGGCGAAACCGGTAGACGCGCAAACGAGCGCGTGATGAGAAATTGTACTCATCACGCGCTCGTCTTTTCGTGCGGGCCGATCGCTTGCTCACCCCTGTCGACAGGGCACGCGTCGTTCTCGGAGGAGCCGGCCAGGAGCGGACGTCCCCGCGAGCGGCAGGAGCGGACGTCCCCGCGAGCGGCAGGAGCGGACGTCCCCGCGAGCGGCAGGAGCGGACGTCCCCGCGAGGAGGGTAGCCCTGCAACCGGGCCGCGGGTGGGACCGACTGCAGGGGCGTCAGCGAACAACGAAATCCGTTACCAGATCTTGCAGTTCAGCTTTCCGCTGCGCATCATGGGATCGCCAGGCTTGAGACCGAACGCTTCCCAGAATGCCGGCAGGTTGGAGACCGTTCCGTTGACGCGGAAGTTCGGCAGCGGGTGGGGATCGACGTTGGTAAGCAGACGTGCGAACTTCGGACGCACGTTTGCCGCCCAGATCTGACCGTACGCCAGGAAGAAGCGCTGGGCAGGGGTGAAGCCGTCCAGGAGCGGCGCGGGCGGATGGATCTTCTGCTCCTGCTGGTAGGCCAGCCACGCAAGCGTGATGCCACCGAGGTCGGCGATCGCCTCTCCAGTCACGAGTTTGCCTTTCTCGTACAGGCCAGGCTCGACCTGAAAGTGGTCGTACTCGTAGATGATATTGGCCGCACGAGCCTTGAAGTTCGCGAAATCCTTCGGCGTCCACCAGTTTTTCAGGTTGCCGTGAGCGTCATACTGGCATCCCTGGTCGTCGAAACCGTGCGTCATCTCGTGGCCGATCACGGCGCCGATCCCGCCATAGTTGCACGCGGCGTCGGCGTGGGCATCGAAGAAGGGCGGTTGCAGGATACC
>JAJXVI010000501.1 GCA_021782195.1 bacterium
GTATTCCATTGGAGAGATATGCGGAGTGCTGAGGCGGGTGTTCGGGGAATACAGCGAAGGCGTGGCGACGTAGCGAGGCGACCCTTTCGGCCGTCTTGCTCGAGTTCGTGCGCACGGCTCGAAGCGTTGCGCCCGAGTTTTGTGCGTCGCGTCACTTTGCGAGAGGGAGACCGGGGAATGGTTCGCTCCATCAACCACATTGGAATCGCCGTCAGGTCGATCGACGAGATGCGTGCTTTCTACGAAGACGTGCTGGGTGCGCGCTACGAGGGAGAGGAGACCGTGCCGGACCAGGGGGTGCGGGTCGGTTTCTTCCTGGTTGGAGACGTCCGCCTGGAACTGCTCGAGCCGATCGATGACGAGAGTCCGGTCGCCAGATTCATCGAACGTCGTGGTCCCGGCCTTCATCACATTGCCTGCGCTGTTGACGATCTCGACGCGCGCATCGCGCAGTTGAAAACCCGCGGCGTGCGTCTGATCGACGAGGACGCAAGGTCCGGCGCTCATCACATGCGCATTGCGTTTCTCCATCCGAAGGCGTCAGGAGGGGTTTTGACCGAGCTCTGTCAACCAGTCGAGAGCAACGAGGGTTGACCCGGTAGAACGACCGGGAGTCATTCAAGACACCGTGGCTTTTGCGGGTACGGTGTCTCTTTGTCATGCATCCGGGGCGGTAAGAAAAAGTTTCTGGTTCGGTTGAGTGTAATTCCTGGAAACGGGGAATACCTGTTTCCGTGGATGGTGTCGGCCCTCGTCGCGCCCGCCGGGGGAATGCAGCGCATGGTCGGCACCGTCGTCAGAGAGAAAAAAGACTGGGAATTCGTTCAACTGGAGGACCGACTTTGCGACAGCGTTCCTTTGTTCAAGCTTTGCTTGTATCGCTGGCCGTCTCGACCCTGTTGATGGGGTGTGGCGGCGGGGGTGCATCGAGCCCGATGAGCAGTACCTTGGGGAGCGGTACCACCGCGTCCACAACGACTTCGGTGGCAGCCCCGACTGCGACCGTGCGTCTTGACTTCAGTCAGCCTGTAACATCCGTGGCTCGCACGACGGCCACGGTTTCGTTGCTTCCATCCGCCGTTGACGCATTCAGCGTAACGGGGTACGACGTGACCGGCACGGTCGTGTTTGGTCCGGGGGTCTATGCACGCCCGGCCAACAACATCCTGGTGCTGAACGTTCCGGTAACGACCACGGTGCTCAGCGTCAGCGGTTTGAGCCAGGGCAAGAGCGTTGCTGGCTTTGTGACGAAATTGAGCCTGGGACCACAACAGACGGTGACCATTACCCAGACCCAGATGCAGGTCATCACCGGGCCGACCGGACCCACCGGTGCGACGGGTGCGACCGGGCAGGGTGCGACGGGTGCGACGGGCCCCATCGGTCCGACCGGTGCGACTGGCGCGACGGGCGCGACGGGCGCGACTGGGCAGGGTGCGACTGGCGCCACGGGTGCGACCGGTGCGACGGGTGCTGCTGGCGCAATCGGTGCGACGGGAGCCACGGGCGCGACCGGCGCGACTGGCGCCACGGGTGCGACTGGCGCGACCGGCGCCACAGGCACTGCTGGTCTTGATGGTGCGACCGGCGCGACCGGCGCGACGGGTGCCACGGGTGCCACGGGTGCGACGGGTGCGACCGGCGCGACTGGAGCCACGGGTGCGACCGGTGCGACGGGTGCCACGGGTGCGACCGGCGCGACTGGAGCCACGGGTGCGACCGGCGCCACGGGTGCCACGGGTGCGACCGGCGCGACTGGCGCGACTGGCGCGACTGGAGCCACAGGTGCGACCGGTGCGACCGGGTTGGGCGGAGTCCAGTCCTACGGATACGTCTACGAACTGGCTACGCTGGCTGACGAGACGGTTGTCGGAGCAGCCGACGTTCCTTTCAGCAACAACGGCCCTCTCTTCAACACGACCCATACCGCCGCTACGACGACGGTCACCGTGACCAACGCCGGTACCTACCTCCTCTCCTATTCTGTCAGCTTCACGGCGGGTGTTGGAGCACAGATGGCCATCACGGACAACGGTATCGTCAATGCGTCAACGGCGGTCAACTTCCTGGTTGCGACCGGCACCAGTTACGGCCAGGCAGTCCTGACCCTTGCTGCGGGCGACGTGATCACCTTGCGCAACAGTTCCGCGACGTCCTTCACCATGAACCTTGCTCCAGGGGTCGGGGCCAGCCTGACGCTCACCCAACTCCAGTAGCTTCACCGACTTCCGGCATCGGCAGGTCGCCGGCTGTCGCTGAGGTCCTGACCGGTGGGGTCGCCTCCTCGTGGGGCGGCCCCACTTTGCGTGATGAGCGCGTGTGCAACGGCAAAGACGCCTGAAAATGAATCAGGCCGTTGCACTTCGTGGCGTGGGGGTGCGAGAGCCCACGGCGGACGCGTGTAACGGCCTTGAAGTTTCTTTCCTGTACACAGTTTCTCATATTACGGCCTCGCCCCGCGACGGGCTCAGGCCCAAATCACTAGGGATCGCGCGAACGATTCCCCTTTCCGACCGTGGTCGCACGAGGCTCGAAGAAAGGCCCGTGCGTCCCCCCCCGGGCGGAATGGTTCACGACGCGTTCACAGAACAGATCTCGTGAAGTCGCGTCCTCCGGGAACGGGCGTCGGCGGCCGGTTCAGGGACGGGGGGAGGCGGGGGACGTGGCCAGCGCCGTCAGCGCGGCCGACTCTGCCAGTCGCTCCGCCAACAGTTGCGTCTCCTGGACTCTGAATCGCGGCAGATCCAGTGCAAACGGGATGGCCCCGATCATGCAGAGCACGCCGCTCCCGGCGACGGTGAGCGGAGCGTTGTGGAGGACGTGCGCGAGCGCACCGGCCAGGAGCGAACCGATCGGGGCGGTTCCCATGATGGTCATCGAGTAGACCGACATCGCTCTTCCGCGAAGCCCGTCGGGCACCATGCTCTGAATCAGCGTGTTGGTCGAGCCCATCTGGATCATCAGTGCCGTGCCGGAAGGCACCAGCCAGGCAACAGCGAGCCAGAAGTGATGAGTGGCCGCGAACAGAACCTGGAACAGGCCAAACGTGGCTGACGAAATCGCGATCCACACATCCAGCCCTTCCACGTCGTGTCGTGTGGTCAGGATCAGCGCGCCGATGAGCGCGCCACCGCCCGCAGCCCCCATCAGGATGCCGAGTCCACGTGCGCCGCTGTGCAGGATCTGGCCGGCAAAGATCGGCATCAGTCGCATGAACGGTACGGAACCGAAGCTGGTCAGCCCGATGAGAATCAGGAGGGCTCGAACCGGTGGGGTGCGGGCGCAGAAGCAGATC
>JAJXVI010000502.1 GCA_021782195.1 bacterium
TCGCGAGTGGAAGGCGCAGGTGAACCTGCCGTTCGAGTGTCTGTTGATTCCTCCCATGCTTCGTGAGGACATGCTCGCGCAGCTCAAGGCGGCCGGGCTGTTTCGCGTCCAGACGGGCATCGAGTCGGGGTCAGCAAAGGAGTCGAAGGAAATTTTCAATCGAGCGCCGGGCAACCAGGCGATCCTGAAGTTTGCGAGTTTTAACAAAAAACTTCGCCTCGATACGATCTACGATGTCATCATCGACAATCCGCACGCCACCGAGGAGATGAAGCTGGAAATGGCCGACTTCCTGCTGGCGTTGCCCAGGCCCTACAAGATCTACTTCTACTCGCTGACGTACTTTCCAGGGACCACGCTCACGAAAGACCTGCTGGCGCGAGGGCTCATCACGCCCGATGACGTCGAAGGACGATCGACCCGCGCCTGGAAGCAATTTCGCGTGTCGATGGACTGGCCTCGCAGCGACGAGGACCGCTTCTACCTTGCGATCTATTCACTTGCGAGCAAGAGTTTCGTCCCCCGTGGCGCGATTCGTCACCTGGTTGCGCGACGGGCGTTCTGGAAGAGGAAGCCGTGGCTTGACGTGCTCTACCGTTTTGCGTGGGGTGCGAACCTGTTGCGCATGGTCGGAGTGGCCCTTGAGTACTGGAGGAGAGGCGATCTCACCTGGTTCAAGATCCGCCAGTACGCGAGCCTCCGCAAGTTAATCTCCCAGTAGGACACGCAGCATTCCCAGCCGGCAAAGGGGGACCGACGACGTTGACCGTGTCCGCAGGGCGCGTCTGCCCTAAAGACTCAGGTCAATCAGCTTGACCGTGCCGTTTTCACGGGGAAGAAACACGATGAACACCTTGTTGTTCAGCGGACCGTCTTGGAGGACGGCTGAACTTCTGGTGTGCTTGCCGCTTGATGTCACCACGTTCACGACCACCCGGTGGGGCAGTTTCTTCCCTCGACCGTAAAAAGTGCCCAGAATGGCAAAGTGCCCTTCGGCCTCGGCCACGGCGATGCGCGTGAGAGACAGGCCGGCACGCACAACGGCTGCGCTGACGTTGACGGCAACGACGGTCTGAGGCATTTGCGCTTGAGCCTGCGAAGAGTTCGTTACAATCATCGCCAGCACGAGCGCAACCGACAGCAGAGGTGTGAGCAGGGTGCAGAGTCCACGCATAGAGCAAGTGCTCCGATTCGGTTTCGCCATCAGCCGGGAAGGTGAGTGGTGTGCTCACCTGTCTTCCTGCAGTGGAGAGGTTCTGACGGGTTCAACCCGCCGATCCGAATTTCTGTCGCAGCCGATCGTATTCTTCTGGAGGAAGTTGTTCCTTGAGGCTGTTGAGCGCGTCATCGCGTGAGACGCTCGGGCGGTCCTTCTTGTATGACTGATATGCCTGGGAATTGGCTTCCTTGAAGACGCGTTTCATCTCGTCCCCGCTGATGTTGCCCTGCGACTCGAAGTAGCGGATGGCCACTTCGCCAAGGCCATACGTCCAGCCGTAGACGAACGGGGCGCTGACCAGTTTCCCGAAGAAGGGAATGAGGTTGGCCACAATCAGGAGGGTCACCTGACCGAACACGCTTACACCACTGGTCGCTGCAATGTAGGCAAGTACGCGTTCCGGCGGATCGTTCGACCCAAAGATGCGCGATACGCTGAGGACCATCCAGGTCTGTACCGGAATGAGCACCACAAGGTCACTGAACGGGATCGGAACGAGCACGAGCGCAGCACACCAGGCAGCGTGCTTGCGGAACGAACGGCGCGCCTGGTCTACCAGATCATCCGCGGATTGCGGCGCGATCGGATGATCGAGTTCGGAGAGGCTGCCCCCTTTGCTGACGGACGGCTCGTACGATGACGGCGTAACCGGCGATGCCGTGCTGCTGCCACTCGTGCTGGCGGCATAGGGCGATGACGCGTAGGGCGATGACGCGTAGGGAGAGGAAGGTGTTGGCGGAGCGGGAGACGGTGGAGTTGTACCGACCCCTGGCCGACTGACAGCCGGCTGCGCGCCAAGCGGCCGACCACCGGCTGAGGGGCCGAGCCCGGCCTCGACCTGTGTGCTGTACGGGTTCTGTGGAGCGCTCCGGTCGTCATAGGAGAAGCGAATGCTCTGTTTCTGCATGAGGCGATTCCCGCACTTGTTACAGAAGGTCGCCTTCTCGTTGGCAGCCGAGCCGCATTTTCCGCAAAATCTAGCCATGGTCGGGAACACTTCGGGGTGACGAGGGGCCTTTTCCTCTTCACCCTCTGGCGAGCGCACGCGCAGTTTGGCGTGCCCGAGACGGGCAGCGTGCCGCAGGTGCAAAAATCGTGTCAGTGGATGCCGATCAGGGCGAGTGCAATCTCAACCAGGATGAGTCCCACGATGACCGCCTCCAGCCAGATGTTTCGCTGAGCGTTGGTGAGATCAACCATGACTTCGACTCCTTCCTGCACGAGCTTGAGCTTGTATTCCAGTGCGCGGTAGCGGGCGTCGACGTCCATAGTGGCTTTCATCTGGTTGAACAGGCGGTCGAGCGCGACGTCCTCCCACGTGATGTCTGGCGCGTCGATGACGTACAGACTCGAGACGAGTTCACGCCGCGTCGACAGCGAGAAACCGATGTAGCGAATCATGTTTCGATTGTAGCCGGGGAGACGTCCGTGCCGCTTCATCGGTTCGGTGATGGCTTCGGCTCCGTCGAGGAGTTCCTCGACGAGCCGTTCGTGGTACTCCAGGGCTGTCGATTGGGCCAGGAGCACGGCCAGGATGGCGACCTTGGAAACGGTCAGGTCCGTCAGCACCGCGTTGTCAAACGCCACTCTTTCCGTGGCCTGCTTCTCCACGAGTACGCCGAAGTCGTCGCTCGTGATTTTTGCCGGTGAGCGGACAGCGGTGCGTATCGCCGAGAGGATTCGCTCCCGGGTCGGGGTGGCTGCGTTGAAGAAGACGATGCTGCCGAAATGGTAGAGAAAGCACCACGAAGCTTCGCCCAGGTTGACCACGAGATCGGTTCCCGCGGGATCGAGGTGCTCGCCTTCAGGAAAGCCGAGCGATACGAGAACTTCCGAGACGTTCTTGATCGGAATCCGCTCGGCGAGATGCCAGGCGTGGAGGCGATACTGTTCACCAGGCGTCGAGAACTGTCGGTCCGCGGCCGACAGGGAGGGATGGCTGTCGGGGGCTGAATCGGGCGGGTTCTCGTACGACGGCGTCAACGGCTACTGTGCTCCTCTCCACGGGTGCGGGAATCCACCGACCTGTGAGCCCTTCTCTGCGTCATCGGGCACGTTTCTTCAGGATCTC
>JAJXVI010000503.1 GCA_021782195.1 bacterium
CGCGGAAGCCGGTGAAGCAGCGTTCAAGGCTGGTCGTGCTTACCTGGCCCGTGAGAACTATGCGATGGCAGCCACAAGTTTCTGTGCGGCCGTGAGTGCGAGCCCGGAGAATGCCCACTTTCGCTATGATCTTGCGTATACCTACTACTCGGCAGGAAACCTCGATTTTGCAGCGACTACGTTTCAACAGGTTACACAGATGGCGGGCAATGGCGAGTGGGGCATCAGTGCTCGCACGTACCTTTTGAAGATTTCGGAGATCCAGAATCAGCCTCCTGGGGGCATTCGTGGAACGCTGGTATATTACTTCAACGATAATTTTGGTAACAAGCCTGATGTTGGGGCGGAGGTGTACGTCATACAGGGAGACAAAGAGGACCCCACCACGATCAGGGATCTCGTGAGTCTTGAGTTCGCAGCCTGCAAGAAGACACGCGCCGACGGAAACGGGGACTACGATATTGAGGGGCTCAGGCCTGGCACCTACTCAGTGCTCATCGAGTCGGCGCATACGAACGGCCAGTCAAGGATCAACATGGTTCATCGCCACGACTTCGAACTGGTGACCGTGCATAGCGGGCGTGATGCCGATATCAGCCACGACTTCGGGATGACCTGGGACTGACGACATTGCCCCTTTCTATACGTGGAGACTCGAGCAATGAATCTGCGAGGGCCACAGGCATTCATTTTGCCGACCGGTCTGGCGTCAGGCTTCACTTGCAGACTGGAACGAGAGCAGGGCCTGGGGGAGCCCCGTCCGCACCCACACGCCTGCTCAGTTTCGCTTTTCGCCAGGTACGGCCGTACCGTCGATCAGTTCAATCCTCGAATCCCGTTGTCGGGAAACGAGCCGAGCAGGCTCTTGATTCGATCTGGCAGGCGACCGTGCAGGCTGTTCATCGGGCCATCGGAGGTTACGTTGTCAACAGCCGGGAGCGTGAAACGCTGTCCCGCGACACGTACGGTGAAGTTCTCGAGTTTTTTCGTCACTTCCGTCTGCATGTCCAGCGGATTCTGTCCCCGGGGAGGTTCCCAGGTGAATCCTGGCCAGAAGTAGAGCATCGAGTGGCGGGAGATTGTATAGGGATCGCACCCGTTCTGGGTGTGACTGGGCTGGCAGAGGTAGCCTTCGGCGTCGCGAAGCTTGAAGGACGGTTGCATATCCGTGTTTTCAGGACTGTCGTTATAGATGTAACCCCAGACGACACAGGACGTGGGATACATGTCGATGCGCACGATACCGACAACCAGGCCGTTCGGGTTGCCGGGCGGAGGATTGCCGTTCGGGTTGCCGGGCGGAGGATTCGTGTTCGGGTTGCCGGGGGGAGTCCCGGGCTGATTGACCTCCGGTGGCGAAGGGGGGACAGGTGGTGTGGAACCGGATGGAGGGGGAACCATGGCGACAGGAGCAGAGGGGGCGGCAGGTGTTTCCAGGGGGACCTGCACATCGGTCACGGTGGAGGTGGGATCACTCTGGGTCGCCCTGCGCGGCCGGCCTCTGCGGTAGCTCGTGCTGGCTTCGGCAAGGGGCCTTGAGGGGCTTCCCGCGGACGCGATACTCCCTCGTGTTGCGGCGTCCGCGGTCAGGTTGAGGTTCCACAGATCGAAGCCATCGGGCGTCTCGATGCTCTGCGAGTAAAGCCGGTCTCCTGAAAAGCTTACCTCCGTGCCTTCGTGAATGGCTGCTGGCCGGGTGTGCGGCGTCGCACACCAGACTGAACCGCGCCAGGCAGCCGCGTGACAGCTATTCGGAGCAGCGGTTACTTCCATCGTGGAGCCGTTGCCTCGTGCGCTTCCGCGTTTTGTCGTGACGGTGACTTCGCATCCAGGGACTGCGTCGACCCAGCAGCGCCCCTGCACGAGGTTCAGTGCGATGAGCGTCTTGTCGTCTTGCGTGTCGGCACGGGTGATTCGAACGACGCTGTGCGCGTCGAGGCGAATTGTGCTTTGGTGTGGGACAGCGAGTGTGAGTCGGCCCGGTGTGCGCAGGGAATCTCCGCGTACGAGCAAGGTCCCGCGCTTGATTGATCGCCATTTTTTGTGAGCGCGCGCTACCTGTGGCGTTGCCTGGCACCAGGTCAACTTGACGCCGATGGGTTTTGCGGCGTGGTACCATCGTGCGATAAAAAACAATGTTCCTACTACCGAAATTGCGATCAGCAGGACGCCAGACAACGATGATTTGCTGCGTTTTCCATGATATTGTTTTGCTGAATCAGTCATTTTTATCAGCCCCAATGATTCATTTTTGCGTTGCTACCACGCCATGCAGTGTGGGCAAAGCCTCTCGCGAATGGCGCTTTCAGGCTACATCAGAGACAGACATCTAGATGACAGTGCCTGGTTGAACAGCATATTTCTGATGTGCGGCCGGTCGCCTTCGTGTTGGAGGTTGCAAGCCACACGCACTGGTATCGAGAGAATTTTCGATCGAAGGTCCGGTGCGATACCTCGCAACGTCTCGGGGGCAGGCTCTTGCACTCAAGCATGAAGGAAGCCGACTGGCACGAAGCACCGCGCATGAGTGTTGTTCGTCCTCGTCTGTCAGGTCCCTTCTTGGACTCTTGCTTTGTTCGTGCTGCGCGGTGTGTGGATGGATGCTGTCAGTGGCGGGGGTGACGCGGACAGGGGAAACGCTGGGTGCACCAGGCTGAAGGGTTGTTCCGGTGCTCGTCTCGGCGGCCGTCCGCGACCCGAAGTTGCCGGTAAGTGAAGGTGTCCTCTCAGTTGCCGCGAGTCGTGACGGCGTTTTGGTTTGCGACGATACGTCTTGTTGCGATGTCGGGGCCTGGCGAGGGCTGTGGCGAGGAACGCGGCGAACAGATCGCAGCGAGGATCGCAGCCAGGACTGCAGCGAAGATTGCGGCGAGGACATACAGGGAAAAGAGGTGCAACAATGGCCGTCGATGTGACCGTGGTGGACGGCGACCTTCTGCTGACTGTCGAAGGAGTGCACAGGGTGCTGGCTCTGAAGGGAAGTGTGCGGGTGCCACTGGCGCACGTCAAGGCGATTGTTGCCGACGCGGAGCTCGGCAGGGAAGTCCTTGCGGGCTTGAAGGTGTATGGCACGGGGCTTCCAGGGTACTTGCGGGCGGGAACCTGGCTTGGCAGGAACGGCCTCACGTTCTGGGACGTGCACGACCCGGGCAAGGTTGTGCGCATCGATCTGCACGACGAGTTCTATTCGCACATTATCGTGGAGGTGCACGATCCCGCCGCGGTGGTGGGGTTGGTGAACGCTGTGCTCGGGCGCTGACGTCCACGGGAGAAATGTGCTCACGTCCGCA
>JAJXVI010000504.1 GCA_021782195.1 bacterium
GCATTGCTGAAATCATCATGGCGACGATGGCCGGCTGGTGGAGTACCCTCCTCGGCCGAAAACGCCTCTACCTGATTTCGTATGCCATTTTCACGCTGGGCTCCATCCTGGCGGGAACCTCCCGTACTTTCTCGCAGATGCTTTTCTGGCGGGTACTCCAGGGGATCGGTGGGGGCAGCCTGATTCCAGTTTCACAGGCGATTCTGCGTGAAGCATTTCCAGTAGAGGAGCAGGGCACGGCGATGGCCATCTACGGCATGGGCGTTGTGCTTGCACCCGCCATTGGACCCATCGTGGGGGGGTGGATGACTGACAACTACGGATGGCCCTGGATTTTCTATATCAATGTGCCGGTCAGCGTGATCGGCATTCTCATGGTGTGGACTTTCATCCAGGACCCTCCGTACCTCAAGCGTGGCGTCAAGGGGGTCGACTGGTACGGAATCGCATACCTGACCGTGACGCTGACGGGACTTCAGATCGTGCTGGAAAGGGGGGAGGAGGACAACTGGTTTGCCTCGCGATGGATCATCATCGCGACCTTGATCACGATCACAGCGTTCGTCGCGCTGGTAATCCAGGAACTGCGTGCGCGAGAACCGATCATCAATCTCCGCCTTTTGCGCAACCTGCCGCTGACGGTGGGTTGTAGCATGGGCATGATTTTTGGGATCGCGCTGTACAGTTCCACCTTCATCCTTCCCCAGTTTACCCAGGAACTGCTTGGATATTCCGCGTTTCAGGCCGGTATGGTACTCTTTCCGCGCGCGGTTGCGCTATTTTTCCTGATGCCTGTGGCCGGCTGGTTGTATCGAAAATTGGATGCTCGCCTGATGGTGCTGGTGGGAGCCACGTTCATCTTCCTGTCCTACTCTCTTCTGTCGCACTTGAGTCTCGAAGTAGGGGTCACAAACTTCATCCCCATGCTCTTGTTGATGGGGGCCGGCATGCCGTTCATGTTTGTCACCCTCAGCACCGTCTCGCTGAGCACGATCAGTCGCGCCGACATGACGGAAGCCTCCAGTTTCTATACGTTGACCCGACGCGTCGGTGGCAATGTCGGATATGCGGTCGTCGCAACGCTTCTCGACCGCCGCGAGCAGGTTCACAGGGCTTACCTGGTCGAGCACGTCACGAACTTCAGCACCCTGTTGCACCGGTTCCGCCTTGCAAGCGCAACCGCGCTGATTCACCACGCGGGCATGTCCGGTCCGACCGCGGGGAAGGCATCGTGGGCACTGCTCGATCACCTGGTCAACCAGCAGGCAACGATGCTTGCCTATAACGACACCTCCTGGTTCATGGCGGTCTTGCTCCTGGTCACGCTTCCAATGGTCGTCCTTCTTCCCAACCAGTTGAAGCTGCTCAAGACATCCCGTTGAGGCGGGGATTCGTTCTCCGCGTACACCGAATAGACGGTCGCGCCCCGTGGTGGGTATTGCGGTCCGATGGCTAACGCGCCATGCGCGCGCGACGGTTTTGCTTTTCTCGCTGCCAGGAGTGGTCATAGTCGGGAGCGCGTCGGAACGACCGCTCGGTCGCTCGGCGTCTTGCGAACCGGCGCGTCTGCTCCCGTTCGAGCTTTTCACGCAGCACGCGAACTGCCTCCGCCAGTTGCACGTCGTGGCGTCCACGATCGATCCATCGGCTGTTCATCGGTACCGTGATCTGCGGCCTGATCCCCACGTGGTGGATCACGTGTCCGTGGGGGGTTACAAAATAGTCGATCGACACCTTGAACGCTGCACCGTCGGGAAGCGTGAAGAGTCGCTGCATGGTGCCTTTTCCAAAGGTTCGCGTGCCGACCAGCGTGGCGATGTGATGATCCTGGAGACATCCCGCGGTAACCTCGGACGCGCTTGCGCTGAAGGCGTTCACGAGCAGGACCGTTGGCACGAGCGGGCGTGCGGTGAACTCTCGCGTGTAATACGCGCGATAGGAGTGGCGCCTCCCGTGACGGTCGATGATGGTCGTCACCACCTGTCCTCGCTTGAGGAACATGCTGCAGATGTCAATGGCGTCACGCATATATCCGCCGCCGTTGTTTCGCAGGTCGATCACCAGTGCCAGCGCGCCAGCGCGACGGAGGTCCTCAAGCGCGGCATGGAACTCTGGAACGGTGTCCTCGCCGAACACCCTGACGCGGATGTACCCCACGTGGTGTGTGAGCAGATGGTGGGAGATCGAGGGCACCCTGATGCGGGCACGTCGTATGAGCATGGAGAGCGGACGACGCTGCCCGTGGTGGACAATGGTGAGGGTTACGGTGCTTCCCACCGGTCCCCTGATCAACGTGTGAGCCATTTCCAGCGAGATACCTGCGGTCGAGTGTCCGTTCACGTCGAGAATGCGGTCACCCGCCATGATTCCCGCGCGTGCGGCCGGTGAGCCCGCGACTGGTTCCACGACCGTGAGCTGGTGGTGGGCCACCGGGTCGAGTTCCACGAATATCCCGACGCCCGCGAAGCTCTCGCTGTCGAGGGCGCGCTTGAAGCTGTGGTACTCCTTTGGCGTGAACAGGAAGGAGTATGGATCTCCGGTTCCACTGAAGAGTCCGCGCACCATGGCATACCAGAGCAGGGGAGCGCCGATGCGTCGGGCGTAGGCGTGCCCGATGCGATCCGGCAGGGAGCGGTCACAGCGAAACGAGCGCAGTGCTTCGGAAGACACGTGGGCTTCCTTGAGCAGTGCCCCTACTTCGCGGGAAACACCCTTGTAGAGTTCTCTGGGAGTGGGGTTGTCGACGTGCAGCGATTCGATCCGGTCAAAGACCGTGCGGAAGAGTTCGTGATCGGGGACGAAGCCAAGCCGAGCCGGGTCCTTGATGTAGGCCGCGTAGACGCCGGGTCGCGACGGGAGCGGCTCGATCCGTGGACCGGCCCACGCCCTTTCCGCAAGGCTCGCACAGAGCACAAGGAGCGTGACGATGCCCGTTAGCATTTCTGCGCAATGTCTTGCAGCATATCGCCGGTATTGACGTGTCCGCTCCACGAGGCGACACCGCCGGACGAATCTGGCATGAGGAGGATGAACGCACAGAAAGACCATGAAATAAGCGCTTCGCCTCTTGTTGCGTGGTTCCTACAGGAGAACTGCACACGGGTGGACGGGAACCGACAGGTGAGGAACGTGATAGCGTTTCCCGCTTCTCACCTGTGGCGCGGAACGCGTCTGTTGCGCGCTCAGTCGTGCTTTTCCGGCGGTGTTGCGGGGTGCGCCGTGTCGTGGGTGACGCGGCTCTGACCCCCGCGCGCTTAGTCGTGCTTTTCCGGCGGTGTTGCGGG
>JAJXVI010000505.1 GCA_021782195.1 bacterium
GGGAGCGTTCGTTCTGGCAGGCGACAATGATTCCGGTTGGAAGGTGGGTAAGTCGCACTGCGGATTCTGTCTTGTTGACGTGCTGGCCGCCGGCTCCCGATGAGCGGTAGACGTCTATCTTGAGGTCGTCGGGGTTGATGTCGATCTTGATATCGTCTTCAATGTCGGGCATCAGGTCAACCTGGGCAAAGGCAGTGTGTCGACGGTGCTGGCTGTCGAACGGTGAGATGCGGACGAGGCGGTGTACGCCTTTTTCCGAACGCAGGTAGCCGTAGGGAGACGCTCCGCCGGAGACCATGACGGTTGCTGACTTGAGTCCTGCTTCCTCTCCGTCAGAGGCATCGACGACTTCGGCGGTGTAGCCTCGACGTTCGAGCCAGCGCAGGTACATGCGCAGCAGCATCTCGGTCCAGTCCTGGGCGTCGGTTCCCCCGGCTCCCGCGTGCACCGAGAGGATCGCATTGTGGTCGTCATACTCGCCATTGAGGAGTGTGGAGATTTCGGCCGCATCAATGTCCGCCGCGAGCGAGCGCACGTGCTCATCGATCTCGTCGGGGTCGAGGTCCTCACCCTCTGAGAGCAGTTCGGCATAGGCCGACATGTCTTCGAGACGATCGTCGAGTGCGCTCCAGCGGTGCAGCGTCTCACGTGTTGAGTCAAGTTCGCGCGTCAGCGCGCGGGCGCGATCCGGTACGTCCCAGAGATCGGGGGCTCCCATCTGTTGCTCGAGCTGTTCAAGCCGCCGGCCAAGTTTGGCGAGGTCAAAGATACTCCTTGACGCGCTCCAGGCGCGCCTTGAGCTCGGTGTGCGTTCTTTCCAGGTCGGTGATGGTCATGAGTCTCTCCCTGTTGTTTTCCGCGGTTGCGGTGATCTGTTTCAGACGCTTACGCCTTACCGTGGCATTTCTTGTACTTCTTGCCGCTGCCGCACGGGCAGGCGTCGTTTCGACCTACCTTGGGATCTGGCCGGCGCTTTGTCGAGCCCTTGCCGTCTTCATCGCGATTGGTTCCGGTGACCCGCGCGACCGGTCCGGCCATCTGTTGAGGTGCTTCGGGGCTGTGAACTCGAACCTTGAAGAGGAAATTGATGGTGTCTTCCGTGATGCTGTGCTTGAGCCGTTCGAACTCCTCGAAGGCCTCACTGATGTACTCGAGACGTGGGTCCTTCTGGCCATAGGCTCGCAGGCCGATTCCCTCGCGGAGCATGTCCATCGACTGCAGGTGGTCGATCCATTTTTCGTCAATGGTGTGAAGCAGAGCGATGCGCTCCAGTTCGGACATCATTTCGCGCGTGAGTTCTTGTTCGCGTCTTTCATAGGCATCGTGGGCCCACGTCAAGACCTGCTCCTTCACGGCATCTCGGTTTGGAAGGTCTTCAAGGTCGTCGACTGGGTTCTCTACGGGAACAGGATAGAACTCCTTGATGGCCTTTACGAGGCTTTCAGTGTCCCACTCTTCGTCCTTCTGTTCTGGGATGTAAACATTGACCATGTCGCCAAAGAGTTCGTCGAGCATGCCGATGATGTGTGGTCGCAGGTCCTCGCCACCGAGAATTCGCAGTCTTTCCGCGTAGATGACCTCGCGCTGCTTGTTCATCACGTCGTCGTATTCGAGCACGCTCTTGCGCATGTCGTAGTGGCGTGACTCGACTTTGCTCTGGGCGTTCTCGATGCCTTTTGTGATGAGATTGTGCTCGATGGGGACATCATCTTCAACGCCGAGCCGATCCATCCATCCAGCAATCTTGTCAGAGCCGAAGAGCCGCATGAGTTCGTCGTCGAGTCCAACGAAAAAGCGAGTTGCACCGGGGTCGCCCTGCCGGCCGGCGCGCCCTCGCAACTGGTTGTCGATTCGGCGGCTCTCGTGGCGCTCGGTGCCGAGGATGCGCAGGCCCCCGACCTTCTTGACCTCCTGGGCTTCAGCGGCGTCGGGCGGGTTGCCACCCAGGATGATGTCGACGCCGCGACCGGCCATGTTTGTCGCAATCGTAACGGCGCCTTTGTGCCCCGCCTGTGCGATGATCTGCGCTTCTTTTTCGTGGTACTTTGCATTCAGCACGTTATGGGGAATGCCGCGCTGTCGCAGAGACCTCGATAGTTCCTCCGACTTTTCGATTGACCGTGTGCCGACCAGAACGGGCTGGCCTCGCTTGTGGCAGTCTTCGATTTCGAGGATCACTGCAGACAGTTTTGCCTGTTCATTCTTGAAGACCTGGTCGGGCAGGTCCTGGCGAACGGTCGGGCGGTTGGTCGGGATGATCACCACGTCAAGGTTGTAGATTTCGCGGAACTCACGCTCTTCGGTTGCTGCAGTTCCTGTCATGCCGGACAACTTGTGGTAGAGTCGGAAGTAGTTCTGGAACGTGATGGTGGCAAGGGTCTGGTCTTCCTGCCGGACCTTGACGCCTTCCTTTGCCTCGATGGCCTGATGGAGACCGTCGGAGTAGCGACGACCGAACATGAGGCGACCGGTAAACTCGTCGACAATGACAATCTCTCCATCGCGAATGACGTACTCGTCATCGAGCTTGTAGAGTTCCTTGGCGCGTAACGCCTGGTTTATGTGGTGGACGAGTTCGATGTTGTCGTCGTCGTAGAGCGAGTGGGGGCGGTGAATGCCGAGCATGTCTTCGAGACGCCCCACCCCCTCTTCAGTAAGGGGCACGCTATGAGCTTTCTCGTCAACCTCGTAGTCTTCATCTTCATGCAATCGCTCGGCAATTTTCGAGAACTTATCATAGAGATCGGTGGACTTTCGGCCCATCCCCGAGATGATCAACGGCGTTCTGGCTTCGTCGATGAGGATCGAGTCTACCTCGTCGACAATGGCGTACCACAGTTCACGCTGTACACACTCGTCGAGTCGCATGACCATGTTGTCTCGCAGGTAGTCAAAGCCAAATTCATTGTTTGTTCCGTACGTGATGTCAGCCGCATAGGCTTCGCGTCGGCTCACCGGTCGCAGGTGAGTGAGGCTGGGGTCATCGATTTCCCAGGTCGGATCGTACAGGAAGGCTGAGTCGTGCTGGATGACGCCGATGCTCATCCCCAGCGCGTGGTACAGGGCTCCCATCCAGGTGGCATCGCGTTTTGCCAGGTAGTCATTGACCGTCACCACGTGCACGCCTTTGCCCAGCAGTGCATTGAGCGAGCAGGGCAGTGTTGCAACAAGCGTCTTGCCTTCGCCGGTGCGCATCTCGCTGATGCGTCCCTGATGAAGCACGATACCGCCAATCATCTGGACGTCATAGTGTCGCATTCCCAGCACACGGCGCG
>JAJXVI010000506.1 GCA_021782195.1 bacterium
TCGGTCGGCAGGCTACCTCTTTGCTCTACGATGGCCTCGACGGTCTGACCGTCGATGAAGTCCATGACGAGGTAGTGTCGTTGGTGTTCAGTGAAAAAATCAGAGACTCGGGGCAGGCCGGGATGGTGAAGGGTGGCGAGGAGCTGTGCCTCGCGTTCGAATCGGGCCCACGCTTCAGTCTGCTCGGTGGGGCTCAGGTCATTGGTCCACAGTTCCTTGACCGCCACGGTAAGCGCGGGGAGTCGCAGGTCGCGTGCGCGGTAGACGGCTCCCATGCCGCCACGGCCAAGAATGCCGACGACTTCGTAGCGTTGATTGAGGATTGTGCCGGGACTGAGCATGGTGGCGTCGCTCACGTTTCTCCTGTGGACCCGTGATACCGGTTGGGTGGATGTTGCTTGCAGAATGTGCCCGTGAATCCGGGAAGTTGCTCCGCTGGGAGTTCCTGACGTCGGAAGGGGAGAGGTTTCGTGTTGAGCCTGCAGGTTCGGAGAATGGGAGTGATAAAAAAAGGTGGACGCAGGTCGCGCCCACCTTTTCGTAGCCAGCCTGGACCGGCTGGTTTGTCCGGTTTTCTACTTGATGGTGACGGTACCAGCGACCTCTGCGAAGCGGGCCTTCATCTTTTCGGCCTCGTCCTTGGTGACGCCTTCCTTCACGATCTTCGGAGCGCCGTCAACCAGTTCCTTGGCTTCTTTCAGACCGAGCGTCGTGAACTCGCGTACCACCTTGATGACCTGCACCTTGTTGGCCTCGGGCTTGAGCGCCGTGAGTTCGACGTCAAATGAGGTCTTCTCTTCCTCAGCAGCAACCGGTGCGCCAGGGGCGGCCACTGCGGCGACTGCGACCGGCGCTGCGGCCGATACGCCAAGCTTGTCTTCCAGCGCCTTGGTGAGTTCGGCGGCCTGGATCAGGGTCAGGTTGCAGATAGCATCGATGAGTTCTTGCTGCGTGATTGCCATGGTGATGATATTCCTTCCTGTTGATGCGAGTCAGCGGGCGTAAGACGGGGAAGTCTACGCCTCTGCGGCGACAGCCTCGGTGGGCTGTTTCTCGGAGATCTGGTGCGTGATGCTCGCCATGCGTCGGCCGGGCTCGTTGATGAGTCTCAGCAGCGCCTGGTGAGGAGCAATCATCGTGCCCAGCAGTTGCTGGTATACGACTTCGCGTGGCGGCAGGGATGCCAGGGCTTCGATCCCTTTCGGGTCGAGCACGGTACCTTCCATGACACCGGCCTTGACATAGGGCGGCCTCTGCTTGCGCTCCTTGATGAAATCCGAGAGCGCCTTGGCCACCGTGGACGGGTCCTTATAGCCAAACGCGATTGCGGTGGGGTTCTCGAAATGACCATCAAGTTCGGTGATTCCGAGTTCGTGGGCCACCTTTTTCGCCAGCGTATTCTTGACGACGTTGAACTCGCCGTTCTGCTCGCGCAGTTTGGCGCGCAGGGCGGTGATCTCCTTGACGGTGAGGCCCTTGCCATCACCGCGATAGTCGGTCAGGATCGCGATCTTGGCGCGCTTGAACTTGTCGCGCAGCTCGTCGAGTGAAGCCGACTTTCTGGCCATTGCCTGCTTGTGCGTCAATGCCATACGCTCACCTCCTTTCACAGGTATGCCCGGCCAGGTTGCAGAACACGCGCAATCGCGTACTGCAACGTGCCAGGACCGTGGTCTTCCGGCCAGGCGACTTGCCCTGAGGGGCGGAGACGTCTGACTTTAAACCGGTTGCCAGGAAGGTGAAGCATGACCAAAAAGCCCACGCGTTCGGCGAGGGCTCCAGGCAAGCACGCAAACCTTCACCCCGTCAATCCACCTGCAATGGTAGATGCTGTCGGGAGTCAGAGGGTGTGGGCGCGCAAGAACAGTCTGGATTCTTCACCTCGGCAGGTGGCTTGCGCCTTTCACCACGGTCGAAACAGTGGACCTGCTTTCTACGGCCCGCTTATTTTACGATTCCGAGCCTCGGCTGTCAACAGTGAGCGACAGAGTTTGACCCGGAATGCCAAACACCGGAACCCCGAAGGCTTGGAATTGCTGGAGGTTTGGAGGGACGGATCAAACTCGGTCCACCACGACTTCCTGGCTGAGGTTTGCCAATCCATAACAAGCCTGCAACTCGCCACGCGCCTGGCGGGCAAAGCACGTGACCTGCCCGACGTGGCCTCATGGGAGCCTGTCGTAGAGGGACTCCTTGCTCTCCCCCCCCTTTCTGGCAGCCGCGTCGCGAGAGTGCTAAAATGTTAAGAAGATGTTACTTGATTGAGAAAACTTGCGAATGTGCCTGAAAACCACATCGTTTTGAGGCTTGCAATGCGCCCGGCGCATGAGTAGAATCAGCCCGTGCCTGATCCGAATGGTTGGCCGTTTTAATTTTCCCCGGCGCTGGCACTCAGTGGCTGTGAGTGCCAACCGGAGCGGTACCCCTGGGATGGGCACTGGCGTGCATTGCCGAGACAGGCTGCGCGCCGGCGACTTTCGGACCCTAGATTGACACACGGAGGAACAATTCGATGAGCACCACCGCTACGAAGTTGAACATGCGCCCTCTGGGCGACCGCGTCATCCTGAAGCCCCTGCCGACCGAGGAGCGCACGCGGGGCGGCGTCATTCTTCCTGACACCGCCAAGGAGAAGCCCCAGCAGGGCGAGGTCTGCGCAATCGGTGCGGGTCGTGTACTTGAGAACGGTGACAAGGTGCCCATGGAAGTCAAAGTGGGCGACCGCGTTCTGTACGGCAAGTACTCCGGCCAGGAAGTCAAGATCGAAGGCGACGAGTACCTGATCGTCAAGGAATCCGATATCCTGGGAATTCTCGGCTAGATTCAATGCGCCTGGAGGGGCCCTGTCGCGTTTGACCTTCGGAGCCCCTTCTGCAGCGTTGATTCGGTTGCGTGTCTGCGAAGCCGGCGTGGTTTCGTTCGCTTTCCGATTCACTGCAAATTTTCAACAGAGATTGATTCAGGAGGAGAAACTCCATGGCTGCCAAGATGTTGCTCTATCACGAAGACGCCCGCAAAGCCCTTGAGACCGGCGTCAACACGCTGGCGAACGCGGTGAAGGTAACCCTCGGTCCGCGTGGCCGCAACGTGGTTCTCGACAAGAAGTTCGGCTCTCCCACCATCACGAACGACGGTGTGACGATTGCCAAGGAAATCGAGGTCGAGAATCCTTTCGAGAACATGGGCGCCCAGCTGCTGCGCGAAGTCGCCAGCAAGACCAACGACGTGGCCGGTGACGGCACGACGACGGCGACGGTTCTGGCCCAGGCAAT
>JAJXVI010000507.1 GCA_021782195.1 bacterium
CGGCATCTGTGCGTGGGGATTGTCACCCGTCGCGGGCGGCATCTGTGCGTGGGGATTGTCACCCGCCTGGCCGGCCTGAGCGATCTGCGTTGAGGGGCTCGCGAGGGCTCGGGTGGTGCTGATGGCGAGGAGGCCCAGGCAGATGAGAATCACTGCGGTAACCACATTTGCGCTGTGGGCGACGCCGCTCGGGGCCTGCTTCTTCCCTTCTGGCTCAAGCTGCTTGCGGCGACGGGCCAGTTCTGGCTCGATGTAGAAACTCCAGAAGATTCCAAATACGAGCAGAGCCGTTCCTGCGTACTTGAAGAGGATACCAGGGTCTTTTGCAACCTGAAGAATGGTCGTGTTTCCGCCTTTCTGGCCCAGGACGTAGCCGGATTGATAGAACGAGAATCCCTTGTACTCCAGGGGTTCGTTCATTGTGATGCGATAGTCGAATTTCCTGGCACCATCGGTGACGGTCACGAGACTGGCATACGTGGCCGGGCTGTTCGTTCCAGGGTCGGTGGTCATCTGGAACTTCTTGAGCGCGATGGTGAGCCCGAGGTCTTTCTTTGCGTGTTCGAAAGAAACGTCGTGCTTGCCGAGTGCGACGTGCGAGCCAAGTCCTACCCATTCGGACTGGCTTCCCAGGGAGACCAGGACGGCACTGATGCCGTTTGCGCCTTTCGGTGCTGCCTTGTAGCTCTCGGTGACGTGGGCGCGGTCGATGATCTGGTCGACGGTCAGCGCCATTCCCATCCACGGGGTCGGGATTGGCATCCCGACGTTGACCGGGAATTGTTGTCCGCCAATGAGGAGCACGACCTTGCGGTCCGGAAGCCAGTAAAATGCCAGGGACGGACCGTTTTCACTCGGGCTGTTCACATAGCGGGCCTTTACGCCGCTCGGAGGCTGGAGACGCCCCATCTTGTAGGACGGGAAGGTGGGGAAGCGGCTGAAGACGGTGTGTATCTCTGGGGTTCGAGAGCCTTTGCGGATGAGGGAGAAGCGAATCGCAGGATTGAGGGCGCCGTTGGGACGGTCGACGACCCCGCGCTCGGTGACTCCGGCGCGCGTGTAGATTCCGAGGAAGTGGATGCTGTAATCGGTGCCGGGCACCGGTTCGGTGTCACCCACCTTGCCAATCGGCACGCTGATTGTGTTGCTTCCGAAGGTCAGTTCGATGTGAGGATGCGTGTTCGGAGTTGGAACCTGCGCGACCTCAGTCAGGCTCGTATGGAGCGGGCCGAAGGTTTGTGATGACAGGTCTGGATCGCGAGATACAAGCCAGGCGCCTGTGTGGAATTTTTCGTTGCCGATCTTGAAGTGCAGCGCCGGGTTGTTGTCGGTCCCGTCTGCTTTCACGTCAAGCTGGGGGAGGGCGTTTCTGAGGAACTGGTCTACGTGTACGCTCGTTCCATCGGAGAGGGCAATCGTGGCATCGGCACGAGCTGGTGCGGTCACGGTCTTGTCGACGCGGATGACCGTATTGTCCAGGTCAATCTTGTTGCTCGAGCTTCCATCTGCCAGCGTCAGGGTTCCGTTGATGCCGACTGCCATTGTCAGGAAGGCACCGAGAAGAAGCACGTTGATTGCAAGATGCGTGATGAGAAAACCGATATGCTTCGGTTGCCAGGGCCAGCGACGCAGTGCGGACACCGTGAGGTTGACGGCAATGAGAAGCAGCAAAACTGCGAACCAGCGCGTGTGATAGACATAGGCGTCTACTGAAGCAGTACTGGTTCGGGACTCATAGAACGTGGCCCAGGTAAGGATGCTTGCCAGGGTGGCAATCAGGATGACCGCGAACACCCCGGAACCCAGAAAGTTCCAGGCGCGGTCAAGCGCGGAGTTGTTGTTTGTCGTCGTTTTCGTCATAACGACCCCCTTTGCAGCAATTATAGGGACGGGGTTACTCACTCCAAATCGGTCGTCAAGTGTACTTCAGGTGGAATTTCTCCTGCTGCGGAAGGGGCGGATTATCAGGTTGGCCTTGGCTCTTTCTAGGGTGGACGCCTGATGTTGCTTGGTTAGGGGAGATTGCCTGCCTATCGGTCCAGGGCCTTATACTGATGCCGGGCCCGGCAGTTAACTCTCTCAGGCCGCGCGACCTGCCTGACATCGAATGTCTGTCGAAGGCCGAGTCTACGCTGCAGTCGCGGACGTGGACTGTAGCGGTGACGGGAAGCGCCCTACATGGCGCGGTCGCTACCGTCGTCTGTTGTGCCGACGCCATCTGAAATCTGTCAGTGCGACACAGCGGTATGACGCAGACCTTAGTCGTAGGTCTTCATTCAATGTGCCAGTTGTTTTCAGTCGACCATCGTCCGCTTGTTGATTTTGCTGGTCCGGGTAAGATATAGGCGTGCGGAAGAAATTTCAGCGACTTCTGTCGGACAGGGCGCAAAGGATTGTGCGATGGGTCAACCGGTCGATGGGCATTGCTCCTACTCCCGTTCGACCCCGAGTGTTGCTTGTTTCTTGTGTTCCGCTCGACCACTCGACCGTGATGTGTGACCTTGAGAATGCCGGTTGGGATGCCAGTGCAATCTCCCCATCAATTTCAAATTTTGAAGACGCTCGCCTGGTTCACCCGGACCTCGTAATGGTCGACCTGTTCATCTCACGCGAAGGCATCGAGATGGTGGACTGGCTCGTCAAGTCTGATACCTTCATCGGAACTCCCATCGTGGGCCTCACGCGTCAGTACGACCCCGCACTCTATCGCGACGCTGTGGTTGCCGGATGCGTGGGGTGCGTCCATCAGTCCATGAGTCTTCGCGCGCTCGTGGTTGCCCTGTCTGACTTTTCACGCGGCGTGGATTGCGGAGCCTCGGAGAACGGATGATCGGGGCGATAAGGTTGCCGGGAAGTGGTTCCCACCGAAGCGATGCTTGACTGAAAAGTAAAATGGCAGGTCGGGAACTCCCAGTGGAATTCCCAACCTGCCACGCGCACGGCGTGCGGCTATCTACTGGTTTGGTTGATCGACTCGAATATACTGACCACCATTGAAGTCAGTGACCGTGTTCGAGTACTGGCTGCCGTCGGCCCAGGATACGCCCACGTTGTAGTTCGCGTCTGGAACCCCGTTGTTCAGTGTCAACTGTTCTTCCTGGGGGGAGTCAGTTGGGAACTGCTGCTCGGTGCCTCCGTACGGGTCGTCCGTGGGTTGGATGCTGATGTCGGTCACGGCGACTGGATTCCCGTACGAGTCATACAGTGGCATTGCGTCGACCGTGACCGGGGAGTACTCCGGTCCCGGAGGCCAGGGCTCTGGCGGATGCGGG
>JAJXVI010000508.1 GCA_021782195.1 bacterium
CTGGCGTATGGGTGATCCGGAGCCTGGCGCACCGAGATCCCTGCGACCCGCATTCCGACAATGCGATAGTTCTGATAGATGCCGCAGAAGATTCCGACCCCGCTCACGATGAGCACGCCGCTTATCATGAGTGAGCCGCTGTTGTCGGCCACGCTGATGGTGAGCGTGAAGACAATGCTCGCGATGCCCAGCATGACCGACAACAGTGCCGTGAGCATGTAGGGAAAACCGAGACCGGTGGCCACCGTTGCCGTCGTAGCCGAGACGATAATGGTGGCCAGTACGCCAAAAAATGGACGCTGCCAGGGAGGGAGCCCCCCCGGCAAGACGGGTCCGGTCGAGGAATCGTCCACGACTGGCGGTGCAGGCCCTGCCGAGGAAGTGTCCACGACAGGTAGCGCAAGCCCGGACGGGTCATCCACGGGTAGGCTCACCATGCGCTCTCACTTCGCCTTTTTTGTGCGCGATTCCCTCGAACGAATGCTGTGGGCACAGGTTCGAAGCGACCGTTCTGCGGCTCTCCTGTCAACCTTTGCGGGTCGTGGCCAGCAGTTCGGCCAGGGGGTTTTCGTCGCCACTGGGGCCGTAGCTCGACGGAACCTTTGCACCCAGCATGCGCAGGTAGACGCCGAGCTGTCCGCGATGGTGGTAGAGGTGGTTCATCATGAAGGAGCGGATCATGGCCACGCGCGGCATCTCCATGACGATCTGGCCGTTGACCTTGAACGTCCAGGTGCCCATCATCCGGTCGTTGTCCATCCCGATCAGGATACCCTTGGCTTTCTCGAGGCTCTCTTCAAAAGCGGAAAGGACTTCATCCCGGGTGGGTTCCTTGTGGGAAGGGGGGCCGCCCGCCATTTCAAACACGTCGTGGGCAGCCCATTCGGCCATCAGGCCCGGCAGGCTGGCGATATGCATGGCGAGCTGGCCCGTTGACATCGACTTCTCGTGCGGTTTGTAGCTCATCTGGTCGATGGGGAGCTCGTTGAGGAACTTGCGCGTTGTTTTTGCTTCATGTTCCATTTCGGCGAGCAGACTGGCGACGATCGACTGCATGGGGGAGAACCTCCGAAGAGAATGGTTGGCGCGTGTACGACGCTCCCGAGAGTACCCCTTCGCGCCACCGGAACCCTGCAGACGGGTGAGTTGCGGTCGCCGTTTGCATCCCCTCCCGACGCTGTGCGAGATTCCTACGGCTGCAATCCCAGTTGCAGGCTGTACGCGGGCTGGTCTGGCGAGATTCCCTCAATCCCCACGTGGTATGCGCCACTGCAGAAGATGGTGAAGTTGGGTAGCGGGGCGGTCGCGGCGGTGTAGCTGCCGCTGTACGAATCAGTCCCCTTTGCCGCCGGACACGAGGGCAGGGTTTCGAGATACCGTGGGGTCAGGCTCGCGAGCGTTCTGGGGTAGCACTGATCGTTGTCGTTCGCGTAGGTCTGGAGCCCGATGGCGATGTTCTTGAGGTTCTGCGAACACGCGACGAGCCTTCCAGAAGCGCGTGCATACCACATGTTCGGCAGGAGGAGGGCGACCAGGAGCCCGATGATGATGAGCACGGTCGCAATCTCAATGATGGTGAAGCCGCGTTGTCTCGCGTTGAACGCTCTTGTCACGTGACTCACTCCCGATTCTGACATTGTAAAATGTCTATGATCATCATGTCTCATTTCCGAAAAAGGAATCGTTTTGACGAGAGTGAGGCGCGGGGTGTTTTCCATCGCGGGGGACGCTCCGCGGGGGACGCTGGAGGAGTCCGCGCGGGAAATCCCGAATCTGCACGGCGATTTCAGGGGGGCAAACATGATTTCCACGTCAGCGCCGGGTCATGCGTGGAGCAGCCTGCGTTGAACGGATCGCAGTTACACCGACGTCCTGGGAAGACGTGTCAATTCGAGAGAGGGAAGAACAACCATCATGAATCCGATTGAAATTGGGGTTATCGGTGGTTCCGGCGTGTACTCGGTCAGCGGTGTCGAGACCGTGGCTACACTGAAGGTAAACACCCCGTTTGGTCCGCCGTCGTCCGAGGTACTGCACGCACGCGTCGGAGGGCGCGATGTTGCGTTCATTGCGCGCCATGGCCAGGGCCATCGCTTCAACCCGACGAACGTGCCATATCGCGCAAACATCTACGCACTCAAGGAGCTCGGGGTGAAAGTCGTTTTCTCGGTCAGTGCGGTGGGCAGCCTGAAAGAGGAACTCGCGCCCCGTGACTTTGTTCTGCCCGACCAGCTTATCGATCGCACGCGTCTGCGCGGGGGCACCTTTTTTGACGATCTGGCGGCGCACGTGGGATTTGCCGAGCCATTCTGCGGACGCGTCCGCGCCCAGGTGGCACGCTGCGCGGAAGGCCTGCCGCTGCGGGTTCATCAGGGCGGCACGTACGTCTGCATGGAGGGGCCACTGTTCTCGACGAAGGCCGAGTCGCAGCTCTACCGCAGCTGGGGTGCGTCGGTCATCGGCATGACCGCCCTGCCCGAGGCCAAGCTGGCGCGCGAGGCCGAAATGTGCTACGCGACTGTGGCCATGGTCACCGACTACGACGTCTGGCGTGAGGAACACGTCTCGGTTGAGGCGGTGCTGTCCACGTTGAAGGCCAACGCGGAAAACGCGAATGCGCTCCTGCTTCGTTTGATCGAAGCTGCCGAACCCACCGATGACTGCCCGTGCCGTCACGCGCTCGCCAACGCCGTGATGACGCACCCGGACCTCGTGACCGACGACGTGCGGATGCGCCTTCGACCGTTGATCGGGCGCTACTTTCCGATCGCCGGGGAAGAATCGCTCTGATGAAGCTTTCCATCATGGTGGAAGGCCAGAACGGGCTCGACTGGGGTCGCTGGAAGACCTTTGCCACCGAGGTGGAGCGACTGGGATTTTACGGCCTGTACCGTTCGGACCACTTTACGAATCCAGTTCCCCCTGAAAAGGACTCGCTCGAACTGTGGCTTTCGCTCGGCTGGCTCGCGGAGCACACCGAGAGGCTGTGTTTTGGACCGATCGTCTCGCCGGTCAGCTTTCGTCATCCCGCACTGAGTGCTCGTATGGCCGGCCAGGTCGACGACCTGGCCGGCGGACGTCTCACGCTCGGACTTGGCGCCGGCTGGCAGGAGCGTGAGCACACGATGTTCGGGCTGTCGCTGCTGTCGACGAAGGAACGGTTCGACCGTTTCGAGGAAGCGCTTGAGGTTGCGTTCCGGTTGATGCGCGAGGACGATCCCGTCACGTTCGAGGGTCGATGGTATACGCTCCGCGAGGCCGTGCTGCGGCC
>JAJXVI010000509.1 GCA_021782195.1 bacterium
GCGACGCCCCGGGCGCCCATCCCGCGGGCGGAGCCGCAGCATACGGAGAAACCCCGGGCGCCCAACCCGCGGGCGGAGCCGCAGCATACGGAGAAACCCCGGGCAACCATCCTGGGGGCGCCATGATGGGGGGAGCTGTGACGATGACCGGCTGCACAACCTGGGGCGGAGGAGGCTGTTGCGGAATCGCTCTTCCCGTTCCCATCGGGCCAAGGCCGCTGACAACGCTCGCTCCGTCCTCCCCCGAGTCATCACTCATCTGGAACTGAACGTTGGGCGTACCCGGAAACTGCAGGCTCGGACGGGCCATCTGGAAGGTGTTCTCCCCGCCCATCTGCAGCGTGGGAGTGCCCGTGAGACTGAGATTCGTTCCGGCGCCAAACTGCAGGTTCGTCTCACCGGACAAGCGCATGTTCGGGGCGCCCTGAAGGTTGAAGATGGGCTGACCGCTGAGCTCAAGAGACGTCTGCCCGCTCAACTGCAATGATGGCGGTGCAGCCATCTGGATGGTCGATGGCATCTGCACAATGACGGGTGCGATGCCGCCGCCCCCACCGCCGCCCTCAACCTCGCGCACGAAACGGGTTCCTCCGCCGCGAACGCGAGTGACTGCGTGTTCCGACGGCGGATAGTCGCCAACCGACGATTCGCCGCCGTAGTGATGGTGAACAGAGCGAATCGGACCCGCGTCATAGTCCTCGTCGCTGACCACTTCCGTACCCGCCGGCGCCACGTTGAGCACTTCTTCCAGCGAGGTCAGGCCTTCCTGGGCCTTCCTGACACCGTCCTCGAGGAGCGAGCGCAGGCCCTGTCTCCTCGCAATCTCCTTCATCTCCTGCTCGGAGGCGTTCGCATAAATGGCAGCCTTGACCTGATCGGTGATGCGCAGGACCTCGAAAATGCCCATGCGACCTGTGTAGCCGGTCTCGCCACACGCCTTGCAGCCACCCGGAAACCAGAGTTGCTCGGGAATCTCGGTCATCCCCGAGCGTCGCAGGATGTCGTACATCTCAGGAGAGATTGGCCCCTGGGTTCGACACTCCGGACACAGGCGCCGGACCAGCCGCTGTGCAACCACTCCGACGAGTGACGCGGCCACGAGATACTGAGGAACACCGATGTGAATGAGACGGGAAATCGCGGAGGGAGCATCGTTGGTGTGCAGGGTGCTGAGCACGAGGTGCCCGGTCATCGCGGCCTCAAAGGCGATGCTGGCGGTTTCAGGGTCACGAATTTCGCCGATCATCACGACGTTCGGATCCTGACGCAGAATCGAGCGCAATGCCGATGCGAAAGTCAAGCCTGCCTTGACGTTTACCTGTACCTGGTTGATGCCGGATATCTGGAACTCGACGGGATCCTCGACGGTCACGATATTGATGTCGGGGGTATGAATCCTCGACACCGCCGCATACAGGGTCGACGTCTTACCACTCCCCGTCGGCCCGGTGATCAGAATCGCTCCCTGAGGCATGCGAATGAAATCGAGGAAGGCAGCCAGATCGTGCTCGGACCATCCCATGACCTCGATTTCGACCTTCGCCTTGCGACTGTCGAGAATTCGCATGACGATCTTCTCGCCATAGAACGTGGGCAGGCTGGACACGCGAAAATCGATCTGGCGGTCCCCCACCCCAAGGCGTGTACGACCGTCCTGGGGTTTGCGCTTCTCCGAAATGTCCATGCCGGACTGCAGCTTGATTCGCGACAGTACCATCGGCTGGACCATTCGAGGCAGTTCGGTGATTTCGCGTAGATACCCGTCAATCCGGTAACGTACACGAAGGCCGGTGCCCACCGGTTCAAAATGGATGTCCGACGCTTTCTGAAGGACCGCTTCCGACAGCAGGGAGTGCACCGCCTTGACGACTGGCGCCGAGTTGGAAGCTTCCTTCTCCTTTTCCTCGTCTTCCTCTTCGGGCTGCATCAACTCGCCGAGAGGAGTTCCTCTTGCTTCCTGCTGAGCGGCAAGTTCTTCAAGCGCACTGAACATCTGGCTCTGCTTGCTTGCCACCACCGTCTTGAAGCGGCGGTCAAGCTCTTCCTGAAGCTCAAACGGGAAAACCACCACACGGTCGATGTCGAAGCCAGTCACGAATCGAACAAAGTCTTCCGCCACCACGTCACTCGGGTCGGCCATGGCCAGCACCAGTTTGTCTGCGGTGCGTCGGATCGGGAGAACCCTGCAGTTTGTTGCCATGTCTGACGGGATCATGGCGACCGCATCAGGGTCGATGTCCTCTTCCGTCAGTAACACGGCAGGGACGCCGTACGTCACGCTCATCGCTTCGAGTAGCTCATGACGAGACAGGATTTCGTTGTCGAGAAGCTGCTGCTCGAGGGTGTTGGGACCGCCGACCGGGAGGCCTTTCAACTGTGCTTCCTCAAGGCGGCCAGATTCGATGAGGGAATCGATGACCGGGCCGTAACCCAAGCTGGATGCCCCTCCTTCCAGAATTCACGGGGGGCTCGACGGGGGACGCAAGTCGCAGCCTCCAGGATCACTCAGGATGTTGATTCTCCACATGGGGGCGCGGGCCTCTCGTAATGCAGGGCGGCTGATCAGGCGCCCGACCAATCCCACCACGCGAGGGCAGCTCCATCCTCACTCTGACACAGGTACGGCGGTGTTCGCCGCGATCAACGGCGGAAGACCCTCAGTGATTCCCCCTTTCCCGTCTGGCCTCCTGCGAAGGGAAAAGCGAACGAAGTCACAGCAGGGAAGCAGGCGGCACCCCGCGTCTCGGGAGGGGTGAGCCATTCGTGGAAACGAGTCAATGAAAGGGTTGAGATAGAGGATTGCTGAAGTTCCGCGTGCAAGAACTTCGTCAGGTTCTTGGCTTGCAAGCCCACGCCGGCACCCGGCTGCCCAGGAAAGCACGGTCTCGATGAACGACGATAGCGTAGACGTACAACTGGCCCGCGAGTTGCGTTTTTCTCGCGCCGCGGTTTCCTGCATGCTGACCGACGGCTGCAGCGCTCCCGCGACACTCCGCAGCGTGACCATGAACGGCCTCCAACTGACGGGACGTGTACAGTATGAAAAAGGCCAGCAACTCACCGTCAGCATCTCGACGCGGGGTCTCGACAACACGGGGGCGAGTATCCTCCCTGCGAGTTGCTAGATTTGCGACGGCCGCTGGGCACGTCCGCGAGGAGACGAGGAGTTTCAGTACGGGGTGCGCTTCCTGCCACTCGACCGGCGCCAGACCGAGGCGTTGCTCCGGTTCTTCTATCGCAACTTCAGGATCCGCCTCTGGGAGTGGCCAG
>JAJXVI010000510.1 GCA_021782195.1 bacterium
GTCGTGGTAACCGTAGCCGGTCGAACATGAAAAAAACCCTTCACCCCCGCTCGGCTCCAAGACGGTGTGTACAAGCTTTAGCTGGGGTGCCGCCGCGCTATTGCTTTCGGCCTGCCGCTCGGGTGTGCTGTTGCGCTCGGCGAGGTGCGCAGCCTCGATGATGGGAGCGGCAATTCCAAGTTCGGCGGCCCAGTCGAGAACCGCGCTACGGTCGATGGTCTGTGACGTCATGGAAGGACCTCAGGCGGACCGGACACGGACCGTGTTGTGTTCGCGGTGGTGTTCGCAGACGTCCCCCGATCGGGCGCGTGTCAGGTCGTGCGGCTTGGTATCGTGTGTTTCGCATCGACGCAATGGACGTGCGAGGCGAAACCGGCAAAGAGCGGGTTCGCCACTGCGGCCGGTGTTGCCTTCCACGGGGTGTGAGTGCTTTGGGGAGGGTGGCTCGGGGAGACGGAGCGTCTCTCGGTGCGGCGGGAGACTGCGCGCGTGGGTGCGGCGGAAGACCGCGCGCGTGGGTGCGGCGGGAGACCGCGCGTCAGTGCGGCGCCAGGCAGTGTGCGGGGTATGCGACGTCGACCAGGCAGAGTCCGTTCGCGGGTGCGGCCGCCGACGAGTGGCCCGGGTCACGACTGCGCAGCACGGCGCGAACCGTCCCCGGACGGCGCAAGCCGCTGCCCACGTCCACGAGCGTGCCGACGAGCATCCGCACCATGTGGGGCAGGAACGCATCTGCTTCGAATTCCACGCAGATGAGCGGAGCCTCGGCGACCTCCCGCCGCAGGTAGGAGCGGTCCGTTCCGTGACGGGTCTCCGTGGGAAGGGTCACTGCCGATACCCGTTTGATCGTGCGGAAGTAGTGGTCGACCTGAGCCCCGGCCTGGAACGCCTTGAAATCGCGGCGGCCCTGGAGGTCACGTGCCTCAGCCTGGATTGCTCGAAGGTCGAGGGGGCGCCGGACGTGCCACGTGCGTGCGGCCAGGGTCGGGGACGGCTCCGGGCCGTTGAGGATGTGGTACTGGTAGACGCGGCAAGACGCACGGTGTCGTGCGTGAAACCACGGGGGAGCCTCCCACGCCGCCCGAACCGCCAGTCGCCCGTGCGCAAGCCGCGTGACGGCGCGGCTCACGACTTCGAGGGGGCGCGTGCTTTGGGTGACGCAGTGGACGACCTGCCCCGTGGCGTGCACGCCCGTGTCGGTGCGGCCGGCACAGACAACCTCCACGCGCTCGGCGAGTACGTCGGAGACGATATGCTCCAGGAGCCCCTGCACCGTTGGAAGCGCCGGGTCCTTCTGTTTCTGGAAGCCGTGGAACGGCTTTCCGTCGTACGCGATCCGAAAGGCCAGTGTTCTCAAAGCCAGCCGTGCCAGTGAACGTAGTCTGTTGCGCAGACAGCGAGCAGGGCCATTCCGCCGACGACCACCGCCAGCGCGTCTACCGGTCCGCACTGGAGGGTGACCAGGCGCGTTCTCCCCACACCGCCTCTCCAGCAGCGTGATTCCATGGCCTCCGCAAGCGTGTCGGCGGCGGTGAACGCACACACGAACAGGGGAACCAGCACGGCGATGGTCGCGCGGGTGCGCGCCACCGTGCTGCCCTCGTCAAACCGCGCGCCTCGCGAGAGCTGGGCCTTCATGATTTTTTCGGTGGTCTCAACGAGCGTGGGAATGAAACGTATTGCGATGCTCACCATCATGGAGAGCTCTCCGGTGCTGACGCCAACGGCGGCCAGTGGCCACATGAGGTATTCGAGGGCGTCGGTCAGGCGAATCGGGGACGTGGTGAGCGTGAAGAGCGAGGTCATCAGGAAGAGCATCGTCAGGCGCAGCCCCATCAACAGGGCGAAATGAACCCCGGTCGTCGTGATGAGGAGGGGGCCGGCCTTGAGCAGTGGCTTTCCATCGTGGCTCATAAACAGGTTGAACACCACGGTGATGGCGAGGAGCAGGGCGACCGGTCGGAGCCCCGACAGGAAGTACCGGAGGCCGAGCGAGGCGAGGCGTGCCAGCGCGATGCAGAGGAGGCCCGTCAGAAGGAGGGGAACGACGTGCTGGCAGGTGAAGGCGACGGTCATGGCCACGAACAGCAGGCCGATCTTGACGCGCGGGTCGATCCGGTGCACGATGCTGTCGGAGGGGACGAACTGGCCGATGGTGACGTGACGCAGCAACTCCATGACGGCTATCATAGCACAGCGCGCCCTCCGATGTAACCGGTTCCCGCGGGCAGCGCCCGCCCGCGTTGCAGGTCAGGAGGGGGGTGGCGCGCCGTATCGCGCGAGATAGCGCTTGACGGCCCGTTTGCGCGCCGTGTTGGTTGAACTCATGTACCGCACGGTCCCGAAGATTGGTCGCACGGGCCCCCACGGGCGATCGTAGCGGCCCAGACACCAGAAGATCCCTGAATACGAATTGGGGTCCCGGCCGTCGAGGGCATAGGTGTTGTTCAGCGCGATCATCGTCCGCAGCGCTTCTTCGGGCGATTCGCTCCATTCAAGAATCTTCTTGCCCCAGAGCATTCGCAGTGCATTGTGAATCCTGCCTTCCTCGAGCAGTTGGCGCTGTGCGGCGTTCCAGAGCGGATCGTGGGTGCGGGCCTCTTCAAAGGCGTCGCGGTCGTAGCGGTACGGGCGGGGGTCGGCGCGGTGGAGTTCGAGCGTGGTGCGCGCCCACTCGGGCAGGCTTGCGGCCTGGTCGTAGCGAGGTTCGAGAGAACACATGTTGAAGCCAACCTCGCGCCAGGTCACGAGCTGATCGAGAAAAGCCTCGGCGCTGCCGCCGCACCCCCAGAAGCCACGTCGTGCTCCCACGCCTTTCCAGTGCAGGGATGCGTGACCTCCACTGGCGGCGAGCACCGACGCGAGAACTTCGTGGGCGGAGACGTGTCCCCAGTGCAGGTACGCCGCAAGGTTGCTGCACGCGTCCGCGTCCGGGCTGTCGCGGTTTACTTCGTATTCTGGGAGATGCGTTCGAATGAAGGTGTCAACGCACGTATGGGCGGCCACGCTGCCCCCCCTCATGGGTACGGGCGGCGGGCCTCCCAGTGGTTGTAGCCCCGGGGGCGTCGGCATTTCGGAGGGGCGCCACGGCGGCCAGCGTCTTTCGACCGCGTCGAGCGAGCCCAGGTGCGTCGGAGGCGGGGCGAGTCCGTCGAGGGGACGGGCCGTGGGGAACGGCGCGGTCAGCGATGCGTAGGCGCGCTGCCAGAAGGTGCGAAAGCCCGCGGCGGTGGGAAAGGCGCGCGGCTCCGCGCGGCAGGGCA
>JAJXVI010000511.1 GCA_021782195.1 bacterium
CCTGGACCACGCTTGACAGGAGGAATCGCATCCGACTCCGTTGCTGGTTGCGATTCCAACTTGCGAGGGCGACCAGGGCCTCGCCGAGGTGCGTCGGGCACAGCTGTTGGCGTGGTGGAATCCACTTTGCGGGGGCGTCCCCGCTTGCGCTTGATCGTTTCGGGATTGCCGTTTGCGTTGGTCATATTGCCTTCACTGTAATGGGAGTTGACGACAGTTACGAGCGCACCATAGGTGCCTGCGGTCTCCGCGGGAATGTCATCAATGATTGTGGGGGTACCAGAATTTCGCTTGCATGTTTTTCGCGAGTCAGATTGACTGGCACGCCGCGCAACACATGATAACAGGAACCTTACGCGTTCCTGGAGGGGAAAGTAAAAGTCCAGCTGGGATATAGCCCTGGCTTTCTAGAATTAGGTTGAAATTCCTGCTGCGGTGCAACATGCATTTTTCCAGGTCATACACACGCGGATGTCTTCCGGAACCTCGCGGCAATGTTTTGTATTGCGGGTGAAGGTGCTGGGGTCGGATTGGTCCAGATGCCCACGTTGCGTCGATTTGCGCAGGAAGGAGTGGAATCTGTCTGGTTGAGGAAATTTTGATTGCCGCGGTATGCCGCGATTCGAGCAATTTGCACGGTCGCTACAGACTCGCAGGGTTCGCCACGGGTCACTTGTCGCGGTGTGCCCCGATTCGAGCAATTTGCACGGCGTCACCCCCGAAGGCCTGACGCTGCAGGCGTCGTGAGCGTTGAGTCGAGCGTGCTTTCCACCAGGTATGCTCGAACCCCAGCGGAAGGGAGGTTGAACTCCCCCTTCAGTTCATCCCATAGCGTCGGACGTCTCCATTCGTTGACCAGGGATCGGAAAGCCATTGTCAGGGTAGCCTGGCCACCCCGGATTGGTTACGAGGATTCCGGCGGTTTACCTCTTTGCGGGGGAAAAACTCCGAGTGTGGCCTGCGCGACGGCACATCCGTCAGGCCGTTTCCGCGCAGATATCTGACATCGTTCACAATAGACGTGCACATTGCAGGGGATATGGCTTCCAGAGGCGGTGTTCCGTTTCTTCTGGCCAGATCCGGAAGTCGTTGTTTCGCTCATTCTCGAGATCGGAATCAGGAAAATGTCCGGGCAGCGTCACTGGCATCCTGCTCCGCCTGCACGTCAGCTTGAGTGACGCTTGCTCTGCAATGAACCGGGGCGCTTGCCCCACCCCATGTTGTCGCTTCGTCGGAATCTCAGGCAGTCCCGACGTTGCTCTGGAACGAGGCGAGCGCAAGCCTCCACGTGTTTCCACGTGCGTCTCGGAGAGCAACCGTCCCATCCAGATTGTGCGCGGGTTGCACGACTGCATGCACGACGGGGCAGCCCCCTGTCGCTCTCAGAACGCTTTCGTGCCCTTGCTATCGAGGACGTTTGCCGTGCGTTCCTCAATGGGGCGGCAAGGCCCGCTTCTTGGCCCCGCTGCCGAGGAGGTTCGTTGCATTTCCCGACTCCCTGCGTGTGTACGCGCGGCCGGCTTCCCCCCAGAAGAATCCAGAAGGGTGCATTGACAGCTCGCTGCAATGTTGGTATAATTGCACCGTTCAATTGCCGGGTCGTCTAATGGTAGGACAGCTGACTCTGGATCAGTATGTGAGGGTTCGACTCCTTCCCCGGCAGCCACACGACACGAGCGACTTCTAGAGAGTCGCTTTTTTTGTTTCTCGGAGGTGGATCCATGACGTCTGCTGTTCGCTGTAGGCGCGCCCGTCGACACCCTGCGCCCCGGGAGACTGTTCGCTTCTGTTCTTTGCAAGAGCGTGCGAGTAATTTGCGGGCCGGCCCGTGCTCGTCCCGACGGCCTGCGTGCCTGCGCAGTTCATTCGCGGCGCGTACGCCCGAACGATTCATCGCTTCCAATGCCTTCGGGCGCATGTGTGGTATAATGACCGTGTCCGTTCGTGCCCCGGAGAATTGCGACGCTGCGTCCCAAGCAGCTGGGAACGAGATGAAGAGGTGGGGATAGACCATGAACACGGGTCGTTCGAGGATGCTCGACATGTCGAGGACCACGACACTCATCGGTGAGCTGATTGGCCTCATCACCGAAGAGGAAGAGCTCCTTACGAACATTGGAAAGGAAGCCTACTCCTGTTACAGGTCGGGCCTGTTCTATGACGAGCGCACACTTGACATCTGTCGCCGGGTTGAGGGAGCTATCACCGGGATAGAGCGAACCAGGGGCGATCTCGACGTGGCGGTTCGAAGCGACCCGCTTCTGAATGAAGAGTGCCGTGGTGCTTTCAGCAATGTGCGCAAGTTCGTCATCATGCACATGATGGACCGTGAGGTTTCCCAGCACGAGCGTGCGCTACGCGAACATTACGATGAGCTGGCCGTGCGGATGGTCGGTCTCGCAGCGACGAACCCTTCCGCGGTGTCGGCACGCATTCGCCGAATGTGCGCGATCCTCCAGAGGGTGAAGGAAGACGTCGAGGCGCGGTGGCGTGAGCTTGAGGACAGGACCCGTGGTGAACGGAAGGGTCCCGGGTTCATCTCCGTATTGAACATGTTCCTCATCAACTTCTTTCGTTTCTCGAATAACACGTATTTTCGCAACTGGATCACGCATCTGCATAGCTTTCAAAACCGCGTTGGGCAGCGCATCCACCAGGAAGTCGTACACGATCTCGATGTGGACGACGGTCCGGAAACGCAAGCACCCTCTTCAGGAGCGGGTCAGCGGCGTCCCCCCCTGCAGGGACGTGACCTGGATGAGGAACTGGAGAGGCGGAATGTCTCCTCCGATTCGGCTCCAGCGGACCGCCGTGTGCCTCCAGTTTCGCAGGGAGGGTTTCCATCGTCGTCTGATTCCGATGATCGCGGCATGCGTTTTGCTCGCGAGAACCGAGACGCGCCCGGTGATCGCGACGCGGGACATGCTCGCAACGAGCTTTACGACCGAGGTGCTCGTGATGTGAGCAATGAGCGTGAAGATCGTAATGCTTTCGATGAACGCACCGCGCGTAATGACCGCAACACTCCCGCCACGGGCGATGATCGCGCGGATCGACGGTATGCGCCGCCGGGGCGTGGTGCGTCCCCCCCCTCCCGCGGTGCCCTTTCTGCTTCCCCTGCTCCCGTTGATCGTCGCCTGGACCCTCCCTCGCGGGGAGGGTCTCCGCCACCCCCTGGCCGTGATGATCGCAGCGGGCTTTTCAATCGCGGCGGACGTGACGCGGGCGATGATCGCGCGTCGGGTGCGTCTCGAAGTGGG
>JAJXVI010000512.1 GCA_021782195.1 bacterium
TCTGTCCTGTTTGCGGAACGTCCACCGGCGAGATCGAGACTGCCAGCGACCTCACCGCCCTCATCCCGCCCGCAGGCCAGTCGCTTGAGACCTCGGTCGACTACAGCGTGCGCATCCCCAAGCGCGGGCCACGCACGGTACGAATGAGTGTCGACTGGATCGACCCGCCAGAGCGATTCGTTCCCCTGCCCGCACGGGCGGACGACAGCGCCTGTGACCTTCGTTTCCGTCTCGAGCCAGGCTTTGTCTCTCGCCCGTGCCTTCTCCGCGCAGTCATCGTCTCGCGAGACGGGCCGCGTGAGTCGCGCTGGGTCCCCGCACGCGAGCGCCGTCGCGGCGTGGTCGTCCGCCTGGTGCCGCAGTCACCGGCGCGCATGGTCAGCGTCGAGGAAGCCCTCGTGCTCGCCTGGGACCGATCCGTCAACACCCACGCGCCCCCCCCGGTCCGCGAAGTACACCTTCGCAACGAAGGCGGACGCACCGTCGAACTGCAGACCGTGGAGATTCCGGCCGGCGTTGGAATCACCGACCAGGAGAACCGATCCGTGGACCAGCTCTCGCACGGTGACTGGGAGCTTGGGCCCGGTCAGGAGACGCGTCTGTACGTCACACTCGACGGAACCAGCCTGCCGTCGCGCTGCACGGCCCATCTGTTCCCGAGCGAAGGGGAGCCCGTCGACCTGACCCTCCTGATCGGCGGGCAGACTCACAGTGGTTTCCAACCTCGCTTCGTGGTCGGGGTCGATTTTGGCACCGAGAACACGTCGGTCTACTGTCGAGACCTGTCCGATGGAAGCGTGTTCCCGGTTCCGTTAGACGACGTGGCGACGCGTATGCCGTGCTACATGGCGTTCAATGATGCGCGCTGCGAAGAGCCCACGGCCTACGGCAAGGCCGCTGTTGACTGGCTTGTCCTCGGTCGCGGGATCGTGGTGCGAAACCTGAAGGTCCATCTTCGGCACGGTCGTCAACCCTACATTGAAAAATTTGGCAATGCGTTCCGCACTGAGAACCTGCTGTTCTATTTCCTCAACCACCTCAAGGAAAGTGTCGAACAGTTTCTCGAAAACCGCGCCGGAGCGATCGCAAGCACCATCTGGTCGTTCACGCTGCCCGTGCTCACGGAGACGTCCGCCTATGATACCCTGCGCCGCAAGTACTCCGCCGTGCTTCGACGTGCGTTCCACCGCGAGATCACTGACGGACTGCTCAATCCGGATGACACGTTCGCCTTCACCAGCGAGCCGGAAGCCGCTGCGCTCTATATCTTCCAACGGCTCGGCGCAGACGTCCCAACGCTGCTTCCCCGCCCCTTCGCCGACGGAGACGTCGTGTGCGTGCTCGACGCGGGTGCTGGCACGACCGATATCGCGCTCATGCGGATGCGCATCCGTGAAGGCCAGCAGACGTTCGAGATGCTGGGAGAGGTCGGCACAGACCTTCCCGGGGACGGTCGCCATCCCGAGGACTTTGGGGGACGCAGCGCAGATCTTGCGCTGGTGGAGTGCCTGGCACGCGGAAGCCTGAAAGGCGCGTCCGTGAGCACGAGCAATGTCAACCGCCAGGTCGACCTGCTCCTCGGCGAAGGCACCGACGACCCCGCGGCAGCACGGGAGCGCGCCCTCCAGGCCGCCATGGAGGCCAAGCACCGCCTGTGCAGTGCGGGGCGCTCCGACCCCTCGCGCACCATCGACGTGCGAGACAGCGCGTGGCCCGACCTCGATCGCACCATCCCTGGAGAGGTCGCTCTCCCGCGGTTCCACGCCACAATCGCACCTTCCCTCGATCGCATCCTCGAGCGCCTGCAAAGCCTCGTCGACCAGTGCGGCCTGACCCGCCGTGACGTCGGATGGGTGTTCGCTATCGGGGGCAGCTCCAACATCCCTCTCGTCGAACAGCGCCTCGAAACGCTTTTTCCGGGCCGCGTCATCTCCCTGGAGAACTACCGTGACGTTCGCCTTGAAGCCGTGGCGCGCGGGGCGGTCTGGAGCTGGCGCGCGCGCCTGTCAAACATCGTGACGCTCGACGTAACGCTGCAGATTCGCCAGAACGGGACCGATTTCCGTCGTCCTGTCCTGTTTCGTGACCGCCCGATGCCGTGGCGTCCCCAGGAGTTTCGCTTCGAACTGATGGGCGAGGCAACCGTTGAACTGGTCGGCACGCACCCCGACGGGCACTGGCGCCTTACCCGACTCCGTGCGCAATCGCCGCACCCGACCACCCTCACCGTGACAGTCAACGCCGACCAGGGCGCGCTACACCTCAGGGCCTGCACCCCAGAGAACACCTGGACGGCGCCCCCCGCCTGGCTGGTCTAAAGCAAAGGAGCCCGCTGCCGTGAACGCAACAGAGAAACTTGAAAAGGCGATGGCCCTGGTTCCCGAGTGCGAATTCCGCCGCGCGGCCGTGCGGGCCGTACAGCTCCTCCGCCTGATCGCTTCGGACGAAACGATCAATCTGCACGCCCTGGTGCGCGACATCGACCGCACGATTTTTCGCACGTTCGGCATGTCCGACATTCCCGCCGAGCTGCTTGATTCAAACTATGCACTCGCACTTGACCTGCTCGACAACATGGGGAGCATTCAGTCGCTGGTTCGCCACGAACTCCACGCCCGCTGGCAGTTGCAATGCATTGTGGGAAAAATTGCTGCCCCCTACGATCCGCACTCACACCGCTTTGCGGCAAGCAGCGCCCGTCCCACGGGCGATCAGGCACTCGACTGGCACGTCGCCGACACGTCCACGTGCGGCTACGAGTGGAACGGATCCCCGTCGGTCTTGATGCAGGCAAGAGTCGCTGTCTACCGGTATGAGGAAGGCGGCCCCCTGCCACGCCTGACTCGCGCGGAGCCCGCGATCGTCGCAGCAGGCCGTACATGCGAGATCCGCCTGATCGGGGACGGTCTCGGGACCGCCCCGCGCGTGTGGTTGGGGGACGGGGAAGTGCAGCTCGTCGCCGTGCTGGAGGACGGCCTCCTCGTGGAAGGAACGGTTCCGTCACAAGAGGGCTGGGTGGAAGTGAAGGTCGAGACCCCGACCCGGGACGTGCACGCCATGGATCTCCTTTGGGCCTACATCCCACTCAACGTGCGCGTCACGCGAGACTGCGTCGAACTTCCGCCCGGCACCCGCGCGCACGACGAGTCTGGCCTGGTTGAAGACCCCGAGCAGCGCCCCTGGGTGGAACTTCGTCGCCCACACGAAATCACGGTCCGCGACCGAAAGGCTTCAATCGAGGAACGGTTGATACTCA
>JAJXVI010000513.1 GCA_021782195.1 bacterium
CCGCGCCTTCTGGCTTCGGCCCCAGGTCTGCAACCGTCACTCGTGTCGCGCATTGTAAGGTTGTTCCTGCTCGCCCGTCGGTGCGGACTCGTACGGTCGTCCGGCGGGCCTGGCCTTCTCGCGCTCGCAACTCGAACACAAAATCTCAATCACGAGCGGAACGGTCGTCACCACACCCACAAGAGCCAGCGTCCATCCGACGGCACGACGCTTCTCGTCGCTCAGTCTGTCAGCCAGCAACAGAGCAATGCCGCCCCCGAGCATCGCGCGGGTCCCGGCCAGCAGGCCAATCTCGGGCAGCGTCAACGTGGCGGTCCTCATACAAACGCACTCCATTCTACAGGCCTGATTCCCGTAACGAGAGAGTATCACGCCGGCGGACGAGGGAGCCATCGGACACGCGCCCGACGCGCACTTCCTTGCAAGGCTCCCTCGCAAAGCTCCCTTGCGCACGTCCGGCAGCAGGAGCGCCGACGTCGGGCCGCCGAGCAGGACGCCGGGGTAAAGCGAGGGAACAGCAACCCAGGCGGCGTGAAGGGCCGGAAGATCCGAGCTGGCCCACGGTGGGTCAGGCTGGTCGACGCCGAGGAAAGGGTGAACTGTGGGAGCGACTGACTGGTACGCGGCGGCCGGCGACTTCATGCGTGAGACCTATCTCGACTTCGCCTTCACGCGAGGGACGGTCCAGGAGGTCGCGTTCCTCATCTCCCTGCTCAAGTTGAAGGCGGGCGACCGCATCCTGGACGTGGGGTGCGGCCCGGGACGGCATTCCCTCGAGTTCGCGCGCCACGGCATACGAGCCGTGGGCGTGGACGTGTCCGGCGGATTCGTCGAGGTGGCGCGCCGACGCGCCGTCGACGAAGGGCTGGACGCGACGTTCCTCGTGCAGGACGCAACCGCGCTGCACTTCGAGGCTGAATTCGACGCAGCCGTCTCGCTGTGCGAAGGCGCTTTCGGAATCTGCGGGGGCGAGGACGTCTTGCTCGCCGGCGTGCATCGCGCACTGAAGCCGGGCGGGCGCCTGGTGGTTACCGTGCTGCACGCGCTCCACGAGGTGGCGAACGCTGGTTTCGATCCGACCCGTTGCGTCACCACGGAGACCGCGACACTGAGGAGTCCGCAGGGAGAGGTCCGCGAGATGGAGCTGAGCACGCGGTCCTACACGTCTCCCGAGCTCGATCGCATGTTTTCCGCAGCAGGGTTCACGGTGGAGGCCGTCCACGGCTGTGCGGTCGGAGCTTTCGCCTGCCGTCCCCTGCGCGTGGACGACTTCGAGGTCATGGTGGTGGCCCGCACGTAGCGATCCGCCTGCGCAGGTGGCATCGGTGGCCCCCTCTCGCGTCAAGTGCAGCACCTTCGAGCCTGCCAGTGCAACTGGCAAGCGGCGTGGAGTGTATCCAGGCACGAAGGGCATCGTGTCGTGAGGGCGAAAGTCACCTCAAATGCGGACCCTCAAGTCGAACGTCGTCGCGTGATCCAGCACCGTGCCCGGGTCGGCCTGATGATCGCAGCGTTGCTTGCCGCGGCCATGCTGCAGTCCAGGTTCCGCAGCCTGACCGTCACGAACTGGTACCACTATGAAATGTGTAGCCACAATGACGATCTCAAGACATTCCTTGAGCACGAGCAGATCCTGGAGAACCGAGCTCTCCAGGGCGATCGACAGGCCCTGGGATACTTTGAAGCCATTACAGAGTACACTGACGGTGCAACTGCCGAGGTCCACGGCGGTAACCTCGCAGATGTCCTGATCGTCGTGGGCGACCGTACATTTGCACATTTTGCCGAGAAGCAAAGCGCGCAATGCAAGCGGGCCTTGATCTGCACGATGCCCGGCGATTTCACGGGTGGGTCGGCGCACTTTGACTGGTCCCGCTACCCCCTCACGCACGCGACGCTGGCCCCTTTTGCCTGCAAGGCGCCGTAAGGAATCCCCCGACCGATTGTGAGATTGGACAGAGTGCACCGCAGGTGCCACGGCCAGCCCTTGATGGGGGCCACCGTCGCCGTCGTCGCAAGGAGCGACGCGAGGCGCCGTCCCATCCGCGGGTCGTACGACGTCGGTGCCTGTTGCAGGGAGGATCCGGAGAACGTCTGGCAACCGTTTGACGGTAGGCGAACCCGCCGACTGATCGCGACCCGGGAGACCCAGGCCGCGCCGCGACAGGAAGGAGTATGGCAGGGCAGGACGTACCGTTCCTCCCTTCGAAGCGAAGGCGCGGTTCTCGACCTCCGATTCTCGCCCTCCAGGAGGAGGCCCATGCGTACCGAAATGGTCCACGACCTCGAGCAAGCGATGCGCGACGCTCAGTGCCCGCCAGGCAGGCTCCGAAGCGTGCTCCCCCTCCACAGCACACCGGAAAGCTGGGTGCGCCAGGTTGCAGACGCCTGTCTTGTGTTCAACCTGGAACAATGGAACCGCTACCACTCCGGCGGTCTTGCAGTCGTCGAAGTGTCGGGGGATGCTGAGTCCGGTCCGACCCCTCATAGCCCTTCGAGTACGGAAGGCGTATGAGTTCCGGAGACTTCTGTGGAGGAACCGGACGGCAAGCGGTACGACGCCGTCTCAGGTGAAGAAGTTGAGGCTCCGACGGACGGGAACTGCCCGCGCGCACCGCGGCGAGGGCGCAGGAACCCGCAAGACCAACGGAAAAGAGGCCTCGCCATGCCCGTCCTGCACAGCATCTGGTGTAACGAGACGCACGTCATACGGCTCTGGGCCGAAGCCGACAACGTGCCCGCCCCCCCACCGGGAGGGACCGCCGTGGTGCGGTCCCCAGACCGGAGGGACCAACGACGCGCGGCATCAGCGTGAACAGGGATGAGGTGGCGCCACCCTGCGCCGGGGAATTCCACGGGGAACCGCGCACCAGAGCCGTCCAGTCCTCAGCTTGAAACAAAGGTTGCGTTTGTGTAAGATGTACGCACCACGGGACAGGGGGGGAATTGCAGCCTGGCCCCGGCGCCACCACCTCTGGTGCCCGGGCGTCGCAAGGGACAGGTTGAAGGAAGGAGCAGGTCATGCGTCTCACGGAACAGCGATACCCCATGCTCGCCAGTGGCTGGCTGGCAGCTCTCATTCTATTGATCCTCTGTGCAGTGACGAGCCCCGCCAGCGCGGCACCCATCACCTGGCAGACACCACAGACCGAAACCGGCAACATTTCGGACGTATTGACGAACGGAACGTTCGTTGACTCGACCACAGCCTACGGCGCAAGCGACGTCGTCGTGAACGGCGTCACTTTCCATCA
>JAJXVI010000514.1 GCA_021782195.1 bacterium
ACGCGAGGCAGCGAATTCACCCCGCACGGTCTGGGCGTGACCGTGCCCACCTCGACGAACCCCGCTCCGAACGCCTCGAAGCAGGGTGCAAGAAGGCCGTTCCGGTCGCTACCGGCGGACACGCCGACCGGCGAAGGGAAGCGTAGCCCCATGGCCTCGAACACAAGCCGCGGGTCGTGTCGCGCACAGACAGCCCGCAACAGTCGAAGACCCGCCGGATGCTCCCGAAGCCATCCACCGAATGTGGCGGTGAGGCGGTGCGCACGCTCGGGACCGAGTGCGGAAAGCAATGGAGACAGCAAAGCGCTCATTTGCGGCTCACGAAGCAGACGCCGGCGAGGAGCGCCGCCTGCACCACGCCTTGTAGCGTGCGGTCATGAGCGCGACAAAGACAACGTCGAGCGCCACCGCGGTCGCCACGTACTGCTGTCCACCCTGGCCAAAACCATAGGAGTGCATTCCCGCACCGAGTACGAAATTCACGCCGTACCACGCCATGAGGACGCCCATGTAGGCGATGACGACGCCGGCCGCCAGTCCAAAATCGCGCAACCAGCCCGCGTATCTTCCGTGAAGCACGGCCAGATAGCCGAGCAGCGCAATGAGCGCCCAGACCTCCTTGGGATCCCAGCCCCAGAAGCGACCCCACGAGTAGTTCGCCCACACGCCGCCGAGAATCGTTCCCGCTGCCAGGAGCATCACGCCGATCTGCACCGACTTGTAGAGCTGGCCGTGCAGGGTGCGTTGTCGCTCCCGATCCTCTGGATGGAAGGCATATCCCCAGAGGGAGGCGTGACCGATCGCGGTACTGAGCAGGAAGGCTGCATAGCTCAAAGTGATCGTCAGAACGTGGATGGTGAGCCAGAAGTTGTTGCGAAGGACGGGCGTCAGAGGATTGATCGCCGGGTCGAGCACGGAAGCCGTGTTGTCAGCGAGAATGAGGCAGATGGTGGAAACCGTGCAGGCCGCCATGAGGATCGTGCGGCTCTGAAAAACGGCCTCCATCACCAGGGCAAAGAACATTGCGCCGAAACTGACCCACACCACCGACTCGTACATGTTGGTGACAGGGGGACGACCGGCAATCGTGCAGCGCAGGTAGAAACCGTAGACGTGAATGATGAGGCCGCCACAGGCGAACGCGTACCCGCACCAGTAGAGGATGCGATTGTTCAGCGCATTTGCAGCGACCAGAACCAGGAGGGCAGCCAGGTACAGCCACCACGCCTTCTCGAAAGGCGCCAGGTCGTTGTAGTCGAGTTCGCGTGCGATGAGCACCGGACTGGCCACGGTGGCAACCTTCGAAAGGTCGGTCGCGAGGGCCCTGGAGTGATCGAGGAACGATGCACCGTCGTTCTTTTCGACGGCCTGGATGACCGCCGCAAAGTCATTCGTGATGGGACGGGCCAGCGCCGGGCTCACGGGAGAGTTCCCGCGAGAGAGCCTGGCGAGCGACACCCAGGCACCAGTCAGGTGTGTCGGATCGGGAACGATCGTCCACGCCTCACCGGAGCAGACGTCCTGAAGCAGGCCAACGCGCTCGATCAAAAGCGCTTCCTGCTTCTCGAGGGAACTCAGTTCCTCACCGTTCTGGCTCTTCCGCGCGATATCCGAGGCTGCGGCCGCATAGCGGGAATTTGCCGCCAGCACGTCGATGGATGTGTGTCGAACCGTGGACGCAATGCCGAGCGCCTTCTTGACATCCAGTCGCGAGCAGTCGAGAACATCGGCCCGCTCGGTTCCCTTCGGGTCACCCATCCAGGTCAACAACAACACGAGCGGGTTGTGACCCTCAAAACGCTCCGTCCCGGTAATGGTGTAGACCGTTTCACGCGCAAAAGTGTCGAGCGGCTTGACACGCCCCTGAGACTGGATTGGAATCGCGCGCAGAACCGAGACGTCAAACGCCCCGGAAGGTGTGGGTGAACTGAAGTGAAAGGCTGCCCAGCAGGCCGCCAGCACGGCAACGACGACGAGAATCGGCCGGGATGGGTTCGTCTTCATTGAGACCGTCCTTCCTCTACGGCAGCCACGGTTCGTTCCGCGGCCGTCGTCTGCAGCGCGTCTTCTTCCGATCGCGTCTGCGCTTCTCCATCCCACGCGTCCTCGTTTGACCCGGGTCGCACGCGACCACCCTCGGCGGGTCGTCGCGCCCCCCCGGATCGACGACCCTTTGGACGCCCCAGTGCATAGGAGCCAATCCCCAGCACCAGAAGGATGGATCCCCCATATTTGAGCGGCACGCCCGGATCGCTTGTCACCTGCAGAATGGAGATCACCGGCTGTCCGGGAGGCGCCTCGTAGGAGGCCTGAAAGAACTTCAGGCCTTCGTAGGTCATGGGCTCGTTCATGCTGATCAGACGCCCGAACGACCGACCATGTCGCGGGTCGTTGACCACAACCTGACTGGAATAACTCGCCGGATTCATGGTTCCCGGATCGTACCCGATCACAAACTTCTCGAGTTTGACCGAAAAGCCAAGCTGGCGCTGTTCGAGGTCGTAGCGCAGATGCAGCGTGGAGCGGCCGTCGGCGCCGCGCAGCGTGATCTTCTCGCCCTCCGTCAGCCAGTAGGGTCCGGGATCACGCGCGCCTTCGACGCGCACGTGTATTGCCGGGGGCAGCCCTTCCATGCCGCGCGCCGGCCTCAGCTCTCTGTAGGTGGCAGTCTTGACGGCCCGTGGCAGGTATGTCAGCACGGTGCAGTCGAGGTTCATGGCCCATCCCCTGTGAATCGGCACGCCTTGAACGGCGGTCCGCACCGTGGAGGTACCGTCGGCGCGGTAGATCCGCACGTAGAGGCGACCCTGGGGGACGGACACAAAGTCGACGCCGTTGCTTGCGGCGAGGGTTGCGTCGAAGGTATACGAAAGGGACAGATGCGCCGGCCGCTTGACGTGGTAGACTCTTGAGAACCGCGGAGGAAGATGCGAGAAGAGCAACATCTTCTCGACCTCCCCCCGGGCGTCGAAGATCGTAAGTTCCACGGCGGGGTTGATCTGACGGTCGGTAAGGCTGACCAGACGATTGTGGCGAACCACGGCGCAGGCCAGGTAGCGGTCGATACGAACGCGGAAAGGGGTGCCCGGTAGCGGCTCCACGTCCCCCACCCTGCCCACCACCGGAAGCACGATGGGGGGCTTGCCGACCGGACGATAGACAATCAGCCCGTCGGCCGGGTCAGCGGCAGACGGGCGGGTGGCAAGAATCCGCTGTGCGTCGGCATCCGATGAGGCTTCTCCCAAGCACA
>JAJXVI010000515.1 GCA_021782195.1 bacterium
GTCGTTCGAGGTTGTACACGCAGAGGTGCTCAAGGCCCGCGCGTGGGGCACGAAGCGACGAGGAGAGGTGTCAAGCGTTGCATAGTACCTCCCAGAGCACGCCGGGTCCCGGGAGTACACCCTGGCCGTCTGCCCGAACAGACGGCCCTCCCCTACCGGCTGTACTCCACTGGGTGCAGCAGTTCATCGTCGATCCCCGTGACGACGACGACCTGATCGCCAGTGAAGGGCTCCGGGCCGAGCAGGTTGTCCGGCCCCAAACCTCACTCTCATCGGTAGAGCGCATCATGATCTACCGGGAACAATATCTGCTCCGCATGCAGGATGCGTTGCAGGCGGACTATCCGTCAGTCGCAGCATTTCTGGGTCCAAGGCGCTTTGAACAACTGGTCAGAGACTATGTTGCCACCCATCCATCGGTGCACCCCAATCTGAATCGTCTGGGTGACCACCTCCCGGTCTTTTTGCGCAGTTGGAGCCCGCTTTCCAGACGCTCCTTCTGCACCCAACTGGCCGAACTCGAGCTCTCTGTAACGCGCACGTTTGATATGGCGCCGGCGTGTCCGCTCGATGTCACCACGCTGCGGTGCTTGAGCCCGGACGAATGGGAGAGCGCCACGCTTGAACCCGTCAGAGGCATTCATCTTTTTGCTTTTGACTACCCGGTCAACGACTACCTGGAGTCGGTGCTCAGCCACGGAACACTGCCGTCCACGCGTCGGCGCGCCACGTGGTTGGCGGTCTATCGCCGTGAATACGAGATTGGCAGGCTCCCTCTTTCACGCGTCGGATACTGCCTCCTCAAGATGCTGTGCAGCGGCACCCCGATCTACGAAGCGGTCACGTGCGCAACCCTGGAGCGTCCCCGGGTCGCCTTCCAGACAGCTCTGTCGTGGATTACCCACTGGCTCAGCGCAGGATTGTTTGCACGTGTGGCTCAAACCAGACTGCAGGCAAACGCGCCCGTGTCATTCGACACCAGGCAGACATCAAGCAGGCATCACCGCCAACAAAGCGAATAAAGACATGGTCTGGTGTTTTTTTGACGGTGCGCGGCGGTTCCCGTACTGAATCCGCCGCAACCATAGGAGGAATCTTCATGCTCAGCCCACAGGATCTGCTCGTCATGGCCGTTGTCGGCTTTGTACTGTTTGGATCAAACAAGTTGCCCGAAATGGCCCGACCGGTCGGCACAAGCATCAACGAATTCAAAAAGGTCGTCAATGGCGAGGAGGAAGCGGCCGCAAGGCACGCTGCGGCACAGGCACCGGTCGTTGCCCAGACCGTAGCGGTCGCGCCGCCTGCCGCCCAGGCAGGTGCACCCGTTCCACCCGAGCCCGCGGCCGCCCGCTCGGAGGACGTGACACCGCGATAACCGGCAGGCCTCGCTTCAGGCGAGGCCACCTCCGGTCACAGCAACGCTTCGAGGCACGTCAGTCGCCTGAAATCGTCAGGAGTGTTTACGTTGGTGAACGCTCCCCGGTCTTCCACGGGCACCTCCAGCAGCCGGTGCGCATTCTGCCAGACGACTGTACGTGCACCGGCCGGGTTCTCGTTGTACAGATCGTGCCAGAGGTCTCGCGGAAAGATCACGGGGTGACCGCGCCGTGAAGTCGAAACCGCCCCTTCTTGCGTGTTGCCTGTCACTGCGATGCGACGGTATACGCCGCCACCATCCTGATGCAGTCCGGAGATCGCGACCGGGAGAACGAGACGGTCCGGTTGACTATGAAATGCTTCTAGCAGACATCGCGCCGTAGACACGAGGATGCCAGGCTGATCGACCGGATGCAGCGCCACGCCTGCAAAAGGATTGCGTCCGGATACCAGGTAGTCCACGCCGACTCGAATGGAGGAGTTCATTCCACGGTCCGGCTCCGGGTTTACCAGCACGCAGGCACGCCCCCCGACTCTCTCAACCACTGCAGGGTACAGCTCCGCCCTCGTGACCACCACAACCAAAGACGCACCGGCGTGTTTGAGGATGCTCACGACGGCGTCGACAAAACAACCGCCACCCCACGGCAACAGCGCTTTGGGTGTTCCCATCCTCAACGACGCGCCTGCGGCCAGAACAAGCCCGGCGATCTGCACCGTTTCCACCGTGCGAAGTTTCGGACCGTGCGCACCGAAAGCCTGCCTCAGACAGGAAGGAGGGGATGGCCCACTGCGTCATGTATCGCAAAAAGAATGAACGCTTCGACGAGAGGAACAGTCCCCCTCACCCATGAATCCACACTCCATGAAGACTTCACGGATCGTGCTCACGATCATCCTTGCTGTCGTCGCAGGCGTGGGCGCCTGGAGCATCAACCGACTTCAACACCCTTCCACGCAACCTTCACAACTGCCCGTTCTCGGCACGGTACCAGAGTTTTCTCTGCGCGATCAGAACAACCACGTCTTCCAACGAAAAGACCTCGCGGGTCATCCGTTCATCCTGGAGTTCTTCTTCACCTCATGCACCCAGTTCTGTAGCGACATGACCGAGAAGATGAAGGGAGTCCGTGCAGCACTCGGCCCTGCTTCAAAAATCCCCACGGTAAGCATCAGTGTCGACCCGGACGACGATACACCGACCGTACTGCGTTCGTACGCGAAGGCCCACCAGGCCGACCTGCCGATGTGGCATTTCCTGACGGGACCCAAAGCCACCATCGGACGTATCATGCAGGCCCTGTACCTGATGCCGAGCGGCGACCCGAGCAAGCTCACCCCCGGTGAACACAGCAAACGCTTCATCCTTGTCGACGGCACCTTTCGAACACGAGGCTACTACGACTACAGCAACCCCTCGTCGCTCCGCCAGCTCGTAAAGGACGCCCTCGCGCTGGAGGCCGCCAGGTGACGCTACCTGTGCTGACCGCCACGTTGAACGCGATCAGTGCGGCCTGGTTGACTGCGGGCTACCTCTTCATCCGGCAGAAACGCGTGGGTGCCCATCGTTTCTGCATGGTGAGCGCATTCATCACGTCCGTGGCATTCCTTGCCAGCTACCTGGCAAACCACCTGATGCACGGCGTAAAGCACTACCATGGTCCGGGTGCGCTTCGCTTCACCTATTTCAGTATCCTGACCACCCACACAATTCTCGCAGCCGTCGTCCCGGTGCTCGCAAGCATCACCCTCCTGCACGGAACACGAATGCACGTTGAGAAGCACCGAAAGATCGCACGCTGGACGCTTCCAGTCTGGTTCTACGTATCCGTCACAGGCGTGATCATTTACGTCATGCTCTACAGGCTTCAC
>JAJXVI010000008.1 GCA_021782195.1 bacterium
CCCTCGGTCTCCTGAGCTTTCTGGAGGAGTATCAGCGTCTAGCGCGTTCCCGGTGAACCGCCGTATACGGAACCGTACGTACGGTGGTGTGAGAGGTTGGGGGCGCAAGCCCCCTGCCTACTCGATTTTCCGTGCCCGCGGTGCGGTCGGCGCACGAGCAGTGCATCGGCACCGCTCACGCCTCGCTCTGTTCGCGTGACGAGCACAGGACGGTATCCAGGATCTGCTCTGCCACGATCTGCTTTGAGGCGCGTGGCACGTGGATCTGTCTTCCCTCGCGTGAGAGGACGTAGACCTCGTTGTCATCGACCAGGAAGCCACGTCCTCCTCCGACGTGGTTTGCCACCGTGAAGTCGGCGCCACTTTCTTCCATGCTCTGACGTGCGATGCGCACGAGCGCGTCGTCGTCGTCCACCGTCTCGGCCTTGAAGGCGACGACCGTGGCACGCGTCGCAGCGCGTACCGACGCGAGGATCTTCGGAGTAGGCGCAAGCTCGAGCGACCAGGATCCGTTTCGCGTTGCGATTTTGTGGTCGGCAGTCCTGGCCGGGCCGAAGTCGCAGGGAGCCGCTGCGAGTATGCAGAGGGACGGACGGTCCCGTTCGATGGCCTCGAGGGTGGCACGCTCCATCTCAGCCGTGGTGGTCACGCGAACCACGTGTGCGCCTGGAGGCGGAGCAGCGGTTCCCGGACCGTACACCATCGTGACGTCTGCACCCTGTTGGAGGGCTGCGGTTGCCAGTGCGACTCCCATCTTGCCAGAGGACTGATTTGTCAGCACGCGTACGGGGTCGATGTACTCGACCGTGGGTCCGGCCGTGATCAGCACGTGCTGGCCCGTCAGGTCTCGCCTGCCAGCCGCGTGCGAGGGGGACGCGTGCGGATCGCTCTTCGTCAGCGTATCCACCACAGCGGCGATGATGTCCGACACCGCGGCCATCTTCGCCTTCCCTTCCGCCACGTGGGGAGCCACCACGACCACGCCCCATGCGCGGAGCCGCTGCAGGTTCTCTGCGAACGCCGGGTGGCGGGCCATGACGGCGTGCATTCCGGGCGCAACCACGACCGGTCGTCCCCCTCCAATCGCCGTCGTGGCGAGTGTCGTCACCACCGTGTCGTCAATGCCGTGGGCCATCTTGCCGATGGTGTTGGCAGTGGCGGGGGCAATCAGAACGAGGTCAGCGGTACCCTTCCACTCGCCCGCGAGGTACAGGTGCTCCACCCAGCCGGTGAGTCGCGTGACAACGGGGTTTCCGGTGGCCCAGCACATCGCCTCGTCGGTGATGATGCGACGCGCCGCACGACTCATGCAGACGTGAACGTCGGCACCCAGGCGCATCAGTTCGCGCGCGAGGCGTGGGCACTCCACGGCGGCAATGCTGCCGGTGATGGCGAGAACGATACGTTTTCCGGCAAGAGGGCCGGTTCCCTGGATGTCCTTGAGATAGCTCTGGCGATAATCGTCAAGCGTCATGGCGGCGGGCTCCACAGTGCATACAGAATCTCGCTTCCGACGGGAGTGGCTGGTGGCAGTGCTTGCAGTCAGCCTCGCAGGCACGGCGGGTGGTCAGGTCGGTCCTCATCGCGCAGTGCGCGGCGTTGCTATCGATGGCCTTGATCTCGACGTCCCACGGTTCGAGGGGCTCGAACTCGATCCGCCACAGGCAGTCGACGCCGCGGATGTAGGCAGTATGGGAAACGGGTTCTTCGAGTTCGTCGCCGACGGTCAGGGCGACGAAGGCCGGAACAAGCAGGAGGGACATGGCCACGTCGGTCAGCGTGTTTCCCACGCGGAAGCGTTCGTCTCCCGCCGCGTGGAGAAAGCGCTCCTCGCAAAGTTGTTCCAGTATCTTTCGAATGCGTTCCGCCGTGAGGTTGATTGGAGCGGGGGCAAGCAGATTACCGAGACTCGTCATCCAGTAGTTGTGCGGGCGGGCCAGTCCGACCTTGAGTGCTTCCAGGATGTCGTTTGCGCGGAACGGGGGCGATGAAGCGCGACTGTGTTCGAGAATGGTGCGCAGGCAGGTGGCCCGAAAGACGTCAAGCAGGCCGACCAGTACCTGGAACCGGTCCCACTCCCAGCGCACCGAGAAAGGGGGGCGGTGAAAGCCGCTGTGCAGGTCGAGCGTCCGTGCGATGCGTTCGAGGACGGTGGGCGTGTCGAGGAAGAACTCGCACTGCGCGGCATCGTGTGGAGGGAGGCCTTCGGCCGAGAGAGGCGACTTGAACGGCGCCCGAGGCGCCGCGTCGCGGGGAGTTTCCCAGCGAACCCAGAGAGGAGGCGCCGGGGGCGGGGGACCGACGCTGTAGAGGTCAAACGTACGAAGACCATGCGCGTCGCCGAGCAGTGCACGAAGCCTGATTTGAGGCGCTGCAACGGTTCCCAGCGCGAGTGCGGCCGCCGGGCGAAGGCGGTAGGCGTGAAGCGGATCCAGCCACCCTTCCCGCGTGAGCGCTTCAAGCGTGGCGGCTTCCGGTGGCGTCGGGTGCACGCCGAGCAGGGGCGAGATCGCAGTGGGTGACAGTCGCGCCAGGTGAAGCAGTGCAGCCATTTCCGATGCCCGGAGCGTGACGGCGAGGTGGTCGCCTTCAAAAGGAAGATGCGTCTCGAATTCGTGCTGCCCTACGCCGGGCTTCTGGGGGGCTGCCGGCGATGGGGGTGGGGTGGGTTGGGAGTGTCCTTCGGTCACGCGATCCTCCTGTGGCCGTACGATTCTTGGGGATGTGCGCGGCTCCTTCCGCAGGAAGGAGTTCGGGGACCGTGGAACCGCCTCTGTTGGAAGTGGATGCGCCTGCCAGTTCGGAAATCGGGCCGGGGTTGCAGGTGTGGGTCCAGAGGTTGCGGGGCGTGCCCCCTGGAGGCACGAATTCTTCTGGAGGCATGGAAAAGATGCTCATTCCAGCAAGTCACGAAGATCTTCTGCACAGCAAGGCACTGGCCATGCTGGCGACCCTCAATGCGGACGGAACTCCTCAGGTGACGCCGGTCTGGTTCGACTACGATGGCACGCATATCGTGTTCAACACGGCGCGTGGCCGACTCAAGGACCGAAACCTGCAGCGCAATCCGGTCGTGGCCCTCGCCATTGTGGATCCTGTGAATGCCTATCGCTACATGCAGGTGCGCGGCGTGATTGACGAAGCGACCGAAGAAGGCGCGAATGCCGTGATCGACAGTCTGGCGCAGAAGTATCTCGGCGTGGAACGCTATCCGTTCGGTGCCTCGGGTGAAGTGCGCATTACCTACAAGGTGCGCCCTGAAAAGGTTCAGGTCATGGGTTGAAGGACCGGCTCTTGCTGCGTCCGGGGTGCGTGCCGGCCTCGCGATGCCGTGCCTTTCTCGCCGTGAGAAGGTGCGTTCGTTCGTGAGGTATCGTCGCCACCCGGCGCTTGTGGTCTGGTGGGAAGGCGCGCAGCCCGTTCTGCACAACTACGTGCGGAAGAAGACGCTTCGTCCGGAGCCGGAAGCGGTCGAGTTTGTGTCATTCTTTCACGAATGGCGCACGCTTGAGGAAACAGTCGAACGCTTTCCGGCCTGGCCGAAAGCCGTTTTGCGGGGTGCCGTTGCACGCCTTCATACGACGGGGGTGCTTCTTGCCGAGAACGATCCGACGGGTCCGGAAGATGCGATCGAAGACTGGGAGTGGTCGCTGCCGGTTCGCTTTGCACACATGGCTGTGCGAAACCTCGATTACGTCGGCGCAAACAGTCCGGAGCAGGCGCAACTCTATCTCGAGCGTATGCAGTTGCCCCAACCCCCCCTGTTCAAGCGCTATCCGGACTGTCCGCGGGTGCGTCTGCCGAACGTCCTCGAACCCTGCAACGTCTCCCTCGACACTGCGCTCCTTCGGCGTGCCACGTGCCGCGACTGGAAGCGCGAGCCGATCTCGCTTGGGGCTCTCGCCCGCCTTCTCTATCTCTCGTGGGGCGTGACGGGCTGCCACATCGACGCCTTCACGGGGCCACTGCCTCACAAGACCAGCCCCTCCGGGGGCTCTCGCCACCCCACCGAGGTCTATCCTGTCGTACTCAACGTGGATGGACTCGAGCCGGGCATCTATCACTATGCTTCCGCGGAGCACGAACTGGAATTGCTGCGTCGCGGGCAGTTCGGTGCGCTGATCTCGTGGATTGCGGCAGAGCAGACGTGGCTCGGGGACGCCGCCGTCATCTGCGTGATGACTTCTGCGGTGCGACGCAACCAGTGGAAGTACCCCACCGATCGTGCCTATCGGGTCATCACGCTTGACCTGGCGCATCTGAGCCAGACTTTCTACCTGGTCGCAACCGCACTGGGGCTCGGAGCATTCACCACGGCCGCTTTTCGTGACCGTGACCTCGAGCGGGAACTCGGCGTCGACAGCGCCTGGGAGCCGGCGATGTCGTTGTGCGCGGCGGGCGCGCCCGACGAGCGGGCCGTCAGTTCGCTGCGCATGTCCTGTACGCAGGCGGAGGATGGTTCCATCCACATCCAGGACCCGCCCTGGCAACCATCCCCTTGGCCTTCGGATGGAAAAGGAGGACAGATTGAGTAGAGATCCGTTGTGGGCACCCTGGAGGGTCGGTTTCATCCTCGGTCCGAAGACCCCGGACTGCTTCATGTGTACTGCCGTGTCGCGTCCCCCTGAAATTGAGACGCTCCTCCTGGATCGCACCGAGCGTTGTTTCGTCATCTTGAACCGATATCCGTACAACAACGGCCACCTTCTGGTCGGCCCGTGTCGTCACGAGGGGGATTTCACCGGTCTCGACGACGACGAACTGGCGGAAATCGGTCGTCTGACGCGCCACTGGATTGGCGTGTTGCGACAGGTCATGCGTCCCGATGGCTTCAACGTGGGTTGGAATCTGGGCACGGCTGCGGGTGCTGGCGTGGCGGATCACCTTCACCAGCACATCGTGCCGCGCTGGAACGGTGATACGAACTTCATGACGATCTGCGCCGAGCAGCGTGTCATCAATCAGAGCCTGGAGGAAGCCTGGAGGTTGCTCTCCGCGGCTTCAGCGCGACGCGGCTGAGCCGTGACCGTGGCGGACGCGGCCCGACGGTTCGTCCACCACCGGATCGGAGGCCAGGTCGCCTTTCTGGCTTCCCGACCGTGCCTGACCAGGCAGAAGGTTGACCACCGACCCGGCAATGACGAGCGCTGCCGCAATCGCGCCCGCAATGAGCAGAGCGTCCATCAGATCGGTGTCAGCAATGGCGATCTGGTTCATGACGAACCCGTACATTGCTTTGTACAGAGAGAAGCCCGGCACCAGCGGGATGACCCCGGGCACCGCGAAACACGTGACCGGGAGACGCTGCACGCGCGCGGCGAGTTCGGCCAGCATGGCCACGATGAGCGCTGCCGAGAAGTTCGCGGCCAGCATCGAGTCGCCGTGTGTGCGCAAGAACAGTTCGCCTGACCAGGCCACGTTGCCGAGCACACCGCACACCCACAACGCGCGAGGCGGTACGTTGAAGGCGACCGCCACGGCGGCTGAGCCCAGGAAGCACATTCCGACCGTGCTCAGATCCACAGGTTTGACTGGCTCCACAGGAAGACGGCGTAGACGCCCCCCGCGATTGCCGCGGCCGAGAGCGTGGCGTCGGTCGCGCGGGACACGCCGCTGAGCAGGTCACCGGCGATGGCGTCCCGGATTGCGTTGGTGAAGGCCATGCCCGGGAGCAGTGGCATCATCATGCCGACCACGACGGTGCGCAGATGCTCGGCGAACTGCACGTCCGTGGCCACGACTGCCCACATGGTGGCGGTCATCGATGAGAAGAAGATGGCCACGAATTCGGGGCCGAACCTGGCCACGTAGTCGTGCACGAGACTGGCAAAAAGGCCGGCAAGCACCGCGGGTACGAAGTCTCGCCACGTTCCACCGACCAGCATTGCAAACGCGCCGCTGCTCAGGCCCCGCGCCAGCAGTCGCATCCAGTCCGGATAATGGGGACGCTGTCGCAGTACGTCGAGCAGGGCCTGACGCAGCGCTTCAAAATCAAGTTCCCCGACCTCGAGCGTGCGCGACAGGTCGTTGACCCGGGCGATACGGCCGAGGTCGATCCCTCGGCGCTTGACGGTCAGCAGGCGGGTCAGCGTGTCTCCGCCCACGACGAGCGTGACGAAGCAGCCGGTCAGGGTTGAGAAGACGTTTACCGCATCGACGCCAATGGCGATCCCCATTCGGGTCACCGTCTCTTCGACGCGAGAAATCTCGGCGCCGCTCTCCAGCAGGATCCGTCCGGCCAGGAGAAGGGTCTGCGCGATGTCGCCGAGGGCCGGGATGGGGGTCAGGCGTGCCGGGCCCGTCAGGGGACAGGGGCCGTCGTGAGCGAACGTGGCGAGTGTGGCCTGTACGTGCAGATCGGCCTCGTCCCTCGAGGGCGTGTCTGCCCGTTCGCTCGGGGCGTCTGTCTCTTTTTGCGCGGACGTATCCTCGGGCGTAGATGCAAAAAGGAGATCCGCGTGCGATGCGGAGCCCTGTGTGCCGTGAACCTTACGGAGGCTGGTTCGTTTGCGTGCGCTCACGGAGTTGAGGTGGATGTTGGCGAGGACGATTCGCCCCCGTGTGCGGTCGCTTCCTCGATGCGCCTCGCGCTTTCGGCGTGATCGCGGGCGTGCCGCGTCAGGTACATGAGAAAGTCTATCAGCGACTCCTCCGGGTTTCCAAACCGATCTGCGTAGTCCTGGAGCGAGGCGTGAATGATGGCGAGTGCCTCGTCGCGATCATAGACGTGGGTGAGTTCGACCCTGGGACCGTGCCCATGTCCGGTCGAGCCGCCGAGGGGGTCCGGCAGCTGCTTGTATGTCAGGAAGTAGTGCCGAAGGCGGTCGGTGAGTCCGCGCGGCAGGTCGTGAATGCTGCGCAGGTTGCCATATTCCAGGTCGCCCTTCAGAACCGCGACGATCTTGTCGTCAGCCTGGTCGTGGTCTATCATGCGCAGGCCCCCGATGGGGATGGCGTTCACCAGGATGTCGGCGTGTGAGATGAGCTTTTCGCTGAGCACGCAGATGTCGAGGGGGTCGTTATCGCCTTCGATGCCGAGCCGGCCGGTGGCTTCCCGGCAGATGCGTCCCACGCGGGATCCGCAGTAGGTGCGCGGCAGAAAGCCATAGAGCGCGGGGCACAGGCTGGAGTACTGCTGGGGACGGTCGACCTTGAGGTGGCCCGTGACCTTGTCGACCTCGTACTTGACCGTGTCGGTCGGCACGAGCTCGATGTAGGCGTTGAAGACGTTGTCCTCCTTCGTGAGAGGCGCGACTCCGTGCCACGGGTGCGACTTGAAGGCGAACTGCATGAACTTTCGGATGTCGTCTGAGCGGATGTGATCCACGGAATTTCCTTTCTGTGCGACGCGCGGGGCGAGCGGGAGGCGGGGCGCCGGGCGCTCAAGCGAGAAAGGGGTCTTCGCGCGTGCGAGCACGCCCACAGGCGGAGGGTTCGAGCCGCTCGCGCGTTGCCCTGCAAGACGCCCCGAACGACCTGGTGGCGGGGACGCGTTGGCGAGCTTTCCACAGCGCCTCGCCCGCGCGGCGCGTCCCCTCCCGACCCGTCCTCGCGCCGGGCACGCCATCACGCGGGCGTAGGCGCAAGCCCGCGCGTCACAGGGCGGCGCAGGATCGCGGAGGGGCGGCGGGAAAAGGGGGAGCATGGAATCGGGACCTGCGCGCAAACGTCGCACGGCAAGATTGCTCGAGCTTCTTCACGAGGCGTGGCCAGACGTGACGTGCGAGCTTGAACACGTTTCTCCCTACCAGTTGCTGGTTGCCACCATTCTTTCGGCGCAGTGCACCGACCGGCGCGTGAACATGGTGACGCCGGCGCTCTTTGCGCGCTATCCCGACGTGGCTTCCCTGGCCGTTGCTCGTCTCGAGGAACTCGAGTCGCTCATTCAATCGACGGGCTTCTACCACAACAAAGCGCGAAACCTGCTGGGCATGGCGAACGGGGTCGTGGACAAGCACGGGGGAGAGGTTCCCGACTCGATGGAAGCGCTCACCGCGTTACCGGGAGTCGGGCGAAAAACCGCGAACGTGCTTCTGGGAACAGCTTTCGGCAAGAACGTCGGGGTCGTGGTCGACACCCACGTGGCGCGCATTTCGGGCTTGCTGGGCCTGACCGAGGCCACCGATCCCGTCAAGATCGAGCGCGACCTGATGGCGTGTCTGCCGCGCGCGGAGTGGACCGACTTCTCGCACATGCTGATTCACCACGGCCGCAACATCTGCGTGGCGCGCACGCCGCGATGCGGGGAATGTCCGCTGTATGCGCTCTGTCCGGGGCACCGTCCTCGCCCCGGGGAGGCTGTAACGGCCCGGATCGCCCGGCCGCGCGCGAGGCGGGAACCGAATGGGGAAACTCCCCGCGGGCGTGCGTAGCGCGTGACGTGAGGGGGGATTGCAGTGAACGCTGCTGACGACGCGTGGCGGGAAGGGGTGCGGGCCTTCTGCGAGGAGCGCTGGTTTGAGGCGCACGAGCACTGGGAGCAACTCTGGCGCGCGGCGGGCCCCGAAGACCGCGAGTTCCTGCGCGGGCTCATCCAGGTTGCCGCAGCGCTGCACCTGCTCGCGCGAGGCAATTCGGGGGGGGCGTGTGGCGTGGCGGCGCGGGCCTTCCCCCGCTTGCAGGCGACCTGGCGCGGGGTGGATGGAGTTGCGCTGGCACGCGCCACGCAGGCGGTGCTCCGTGGGGCTCCCGACGATCGGCAGCGCTTCATCTCGCGCCTCGCGGATTCCCTTCGGGCGGACGGGGACCGGTCCGCGTCCCCGGGTGCGGGCGCGTGCAGGGGTTTGATGCGTGCGGGTCAAAACGGCGTGCTCATGAACAACGTACTCGAGCAGATTCGTGGGCGGGCGCGTTCCCGCATGCAGCACATCGTACTGCCAGAAGGAGAGGACGTCCGCACGCTGACGGCGGCCGTCAAGATTCGCGAGCAGGGCCTTGCCCGCGTGACGCTACTGACCAGAAGCCGGGAGGCGGTGCGTGCGGCGGCCTCCGGGCTTGACCTGGAAGGTATCCCGGTTGTGGTGCCGTCCGAGTCGCCGGACTTCGATCGCTACGTCGGGCTGTATCACGAGAAGCGGCGCGCCAAAGGCATGACCGTGCAGGAGGCCCAGGCCGCCGTGCGCGATCCGCTGTATTTCGGAAACCTGATGGTCGCGGACGGGCGCGCCGACGGGTCGGTTGCCGGTGCGACGAACACGACCGCGAACACCGTGCGTGCAGCGCTCCTGACCATTGGCATGCGGCCAGGATTCAAGCTGTGTTCGAGCTTTTTTGTCATGGTGGTCCCCAACTGTTCGTACGGCAGCCAGGGCGCCTTCATCTTTGCCGACTGCGGCGTGGTCATCGATCCTGATGCGGAAGCGCTTGCCGAGATTGCCATCGCCTCGGCCGACAGTTGCCGTGCACTGCTCGACGAGGAGCCGCGGGTGGCGCTCCTGTCCTTCTCGACGAAAGGGAGCGCGCAGCATAAACTGGTGGACAAAGTGACCCAGGCGCTCGGGTACGTGCGTGCTCGCGCGCCGCATCTTGCAGTGGACGGCGAGATGCAGGCCGACGCGGCGCTTGTGGAGGCGATCGGCAGCAAGAAGGCCCCGGACTCGAAGGTGGCGGGCCGCGCGAATGTGCTGATCTTCCCAGACCTGAATGCGGGAAATATCGGCTATAAGCTGGTGGAGCGCCTGGGCGGGGCGACCGCCATCGGTCCGGTGCTGCAAGGGCTGCATCGTGCGGCAAACGACCTTTCGCGCGGATGCAAGGCCGACGACATCGTGGACGTGGTGGCGATTACGGCCGTGCAGGCGATTGCCCTGAAGTCGGCCGTGTCGTAGAGGCGCGGCCGAAAATCGCGCCGATCAACCACTATGGGCGCGGCGTGCCCGGCGGACGCGTGAGCTGCTGGGCGCGACTGCGCGAGACGGCGTCCTCCATCCAGATGCGGGGCGGGCAGTTTGTGGCGACCAGGTTCCCGTATTCGAACACGTGTGGCTCGATTCGCTGATACGGGACGTAGATGATGACCGATTCCCCGGTGACGTGCTCGAGCCAGACGGCAATCGCACCGGAGCGCGTGGTGCCGCGCTCGAGGGTGGCGTCGTAGGCGGTTCCGCACGCGGCGAGCGCGCTTGAGGCTGCGCGAAAGTCGCCAGCCATGCGCTCCAGGATGGGGCCCGGGTTGGTTCCCATGCCGGCAACGGCGTGCATCTGCCCCGTCTCGTCGAGGGTCGCTCCAATCGGAAGGAATCGTCCATCGCCTGCCTCGAGCATTTTTCGGGCGCTCGGCACCAGCATGCGGAAGAGTTGATCGAAGTCATTGCGGTGCGGTGCGGGGGAGGTGCTCACGGGTTTTTCTCCTGAGGAGTTCGTGGACGCATCGCGCGGGCGGCGCCCGCGGGGGAACCCGACGCGTCCGCGGATGGTGCGGCGCCCGGGGGGGAAGCCGACGCGTCCGTGGATGGTGCGGCGCTTGCGGGAGAACTTGACGCGTCCGCGGATGGTGAGGCGCCCGCGGGGGAACTCGACGCGTCCGCGGATGGTGCGGCGCTCGCGGGAGAACGCGACGCGTCCGCGGACGGTGAGGCGCCCGCGGGAGAACGCGACGCGTCCGCGGACGGTGAGGCGCCCGCGGGAGAACGCGACGCGTCCGCGGACGGTGAGGCGCCCGCTCCCGGACTCGCTTCGGGCGAGGATGAGGAGTCTGGGGGGAGATTGACGGTCGTGTCTTCGAGATGGAGGGCCATCAAGGCGTCTGGCGTGTCCGCGGGCTCTTCCTGACAGGGCATGGCCACTCCAAACTCATAGTCGTCGTTCATCTTGCGCCACATGAAGATGCGCCTGCGGATGATGGTGTGCGGGTCGGTCCAGACTTCGATGAAAATGTAGTCCGGCGGATGGAAGCGAGATGCGCCCGTCGTGATGGCCCATCCAAAAGAGGTGAAGTCTCCATTGTTGATGTGGTCGCACAGGGAGGCCACTCCGGGGGCGAGGTCGGGGGACGGACTGCCCTTCCGAACTCCGGGATCGATGCGCAGCGTGATGTGGCCCTGTGCTGTTCGCGCGGCGACGATTGCACCGAAGCCGTCGTGTGCCACCATGCTCCTCGTCGCGCTGGTTTCGAGCAGGTCCAGCAGGGGATCGGCGGTCGGTGTCGCCGCCGGACTGACCGACGGTCCTGACGCGGGTGGAGGCGTGATGGGTGGCTGCGGCTCCATGTGCTGGTAGAGAGCCAGCGCAGTTCCAATGAGCGCCGCGAGGACATAGGCCAGGAATCGTCCCACAATCGGGGTCTGGTCGGTGTTTTCCGGCACGCGTCTAGCCGTTCTTGGAGCGAGCGCAGAAGAGAAGGGTCGTATGATCGCTCACCTGGATCTTGTCGCCCTCATTGAGGAGCCGATCACGCCCGCGTGGGAGTGAGATTCCGTTGACGAAAGTCGGACTGGTGGTTGAAATATGCGTCAGGTAGAAGCGGCCGCTCCGCAGGGTGATGGCAAGATGCTTGCGTGACACGTCCGGGTCGGTCAGGGCGATGTCACAAGACCGGTTGCGCCCCAGCACGACGACCTCCCTCAGCAGATCAAACGACTGCCCCTGGTCTTCACCTTCGCCTGCCGTCACGACCAGTTCGTACCGGCTCAATGCAGCCACGACCGAGCGTTCGAGAAAATTCAAGACGCTTTCGCCGAGGCTGAGGCGGTCACCGGTCTTGAGGAGTACTTCCTCACCCTCTCCGATTGCGATCTGGTTGAGGTAGATCTGCCCGTCTCCCCCTTCGTTGAGCAGGGAGAAGCGCCCACCGGCATAGGTGATGGTAGCCTGTTCGTTGGCAACTTCCGCGTCGTCGATCTCGATGTCGTTCAGGCGCTCGCCCGGCGAGCCCATCGTGATGCGGCGGCCCTCGGTCAGTTCGCGTGTGAGAAGTTCGACCTTCTGTCCGCGGTTGGGGCCGTCCAGGAAGCCGAGGATGAAGTCGGCCCGATAGCGCCAGGCGAAATTTGCATCCTTGAAGTCAAGACTTTCGACGTCGTCACTGTCTGCTTCGAGCAGTTCGGGTGGGCGGTAGTTTGACGGAAGTCCCGGGGCTCGCTCGCTCTCGGCCCGAGGGGCTGGTGCGCGTCCGGTGGGAGCGTCCGATCGCGAGGTGCGGGGGGTGCGTGCAGGCGGCTCGGATGGGGTCGGAGGTGCCTGGGACGGGCGCTTCGGAGCTGCCGCGCCCGAGGACCTGGCCTGGGACGGCGCGGGCGCCGGGGGGGGAGGAGGCGTGCTGGAAGCGGGGGGAGGCTGGGCAGCTTTCTCTGCACGCGGAGCTTCCGGACCTCGTGTGGGCAGGCTGCGGACGAAATTGACATCGAGCGACGGGAAGCGGATTGGAGCAACGGAAGAGGCGGGTTGGGGCAGGTGTTCCGCCTCAACGGCGTGCTCTTCGTCGGTACGTTCCTCTTCCGTGGATTCGTCGATTTCCAGTGAGAAAAGACCACTGCGTGGTCGAATGGCCTCGCCATACGGCGTTTCGTCTTCGGTGGAGACGGTGCGCCTCATGGACTGATCCGCTTCTCCCCGGCGTCCTTGCCCACGGGCGGACGATGGCGTTGCGGGTTTTTCCGAACGTGTTGCGCGCACGCGCTCGGGGGTCGGTGGCGTCGGGTCGGTGTCGGAGGGGCGTGCCGCATTGCGAGGGGCGCGTGTTTCTTGAACCGGGCGTTCGGGTTGAGGGGCGCGGGCCAGGGATGGGCGTCTCGTGGAGCCGACCAGCGATCCTCCACCGCTACGGGGTCGCAGCACTTCCGGAGAGGAGGGGGCAACGGGTCGTGGCACGGTGGGCTCGTCATCAGGCGGCCATTGTGCGGCGCCAGATGATTCTTCGTCGCCGGTGTCTCGCTTGGGCGCGGTGCGTCCGCCTAGCAGTCCACGTCTTCCACGGGTGGGGAGCGGAAGATCGTCGTCGGGTTCAACGTGTCGCTCCATGGGCGGGCCGCGACGCACGACAGGCTCGGTGCTCTCAAAGTCAGCCTCTCGACCGGAGGCTCCGCGTGCCGGCGCGGCGGGGACGTAGTCGTCTAGCTGTGCGTTGACCATTTCCAGACGCAGCGCTGTTTCGCCGAACTCGATGACGTCGTGTAACTGAAGGAGCAGTTGCATGCTCTGCGTGAGCTGGATGGAATGCGTCTCTCCCCCTTCGTAGCGCTGGATGTGTGTGGGTACCGGCGAACTCTCGACCTGGAAGATTCCGTAGGTCTGTTCACGCTCGTTCCAGGCCAGCAGGACCTGCTCGCCGGGAAGGCTTCGGTCGTTCAGAAGGATACCGTTGGCCTCCCGAACATCGTGCAGGCTTTCGCGCCTTCCAACAAAGAGAACGGGCTGGTTCAGGCCGAACACGGTGCCTTCATCGGGACCGTCAAGCACCACGAGTCGAAGCCCGCTTTCCAGCTCCACCGGGGTGTCGGGTTCAACGTCTTCGTCTGCGGTCCACGCGGCTTGCAAGCCGGATTGCGGGAAGCGCGAGAGGTCTCGGCCGGGGTCTTCGGCGCCGATGTATTCAAGACGGAAGATCAACAGCCCCACCTGTACCACGTCTTCGTGGGTCAGCGGACAGTGCTGTATCCGCTTCCCGTTGACGAGGGTGGGGTTTGTGCGCGACTTGTGATAGATCGTGTAATGGTGCTGGTTCTCGTCCCACACGAGCGTGGCATGGTGACGTGATACGGTTGGCTCGGCGAAACAGAGCCAGTGGGGTTGTTGCACCCCGGATGACTTTCTACCCAGGTGAATCTCTCGAGAAGTCAAAGGGATGACGCGCCCACGGTCCTCTCCTTTGAGAACCGACAGCTGGTAACCTGAGTCTACATCGCTCAAACGACTCGATGGCCTCCCTCGGCTGGGTTTCGTTCACCCGATACGGGACGGGCTGCAAATGTGGAGCGTGAGCCTGCAGCCTGATCGTTCGGCTGGCTGCGGTCAGCGTTCTGTGGGCACGACTGGCCCGCACACCACTTCTGCGTGTTCACGAAGAACTCCCTCTTCGGCGCGGAATCGCTGCTGTCGGTCTCGTCTGACAGCGGCGCGTCAGTGAAGCAGGCCACTTCGAAGCGCAAGCGATACAGCCTGCGTTCGATCGAGCGCCCCGAGTTTGCGCAGTAGCGACTTTACGTGAGTCTTGACCGTCTCCTCGCTGACGTGCAGGTGTCCGGCAATCTGGGAGTTGCTGAGTCCCTCGGCCATCGCCGCGAGCACTTCTCGCTCGCGTGCCGTGAGGCGCACGGAGTTGTGCGAAGGGCCGGTGGCGTGCGCGTTGCGCAGGGCCATCTGGCCGGCCAGGGCTGCGTCGACGATGACCTCCCCCGCGCAGATGGATCGAAGCACCCGAGCGAGCTCGTCGTCGGTGACGCGCTTGAGCAGGTAGCCGCGCGCTCCGGCGCGGAGGGCCTCGAAGACGTAGTGCTCATCCTCGTACACGGTGAGCATCACGGGATGCACGTCGGGAAAGCGTTCGTGGAGGCGTCGACAGACGTCAAGTCCGCTTATGTCGGGCAATCGGATATCCAGCAGCACGACATCCGGTCGGTGGGTTTCCACGGCGGCGATAGCCTGCTCGCCGGTTTCAGCCTCGGCGACGATCTGGAGGGTCTCCTGGTGCGTGAGCATGGTGCGAAGTCCCTCGCGCACCATGGCGTGGTCGTCTGCAACGACGATGCGAATGGTGCTCACGCTCGAGCGGTCCTTTCGTCGGAGGTCGTCGCGGCGGGTCCGGAAGGGCCCGGTTCGGGTTCCGTCGGGGAGGAACCGAAGAGTTGTGCGGAAACGGGCGGGGTGCCCGACGTTTCCACCGGAATCGGAATCGTCACGTGCACCGTGGTTCCTTCTCCGGCCGTGCTTCGCACGTGCAACTGGGCGCCAAGGGTGCGAGCTCGCTCTTCCATCGACTCAAGTCCGAATGATGTGTCGGAACCGTGTCGTGGCTTTCGGCGCTGGAAGCCACGACCGTTGTCAGTGACGGTGAGGCGTATGGTCTCGTCGCCCATCCACAGGCGCAGCCGGGCTGCACTGGCGCGCGCGTGCTTGCGTACGTTCTGGAGTGCTTCCTGCGCGATGCGAAGCAGGCCCGTTTCGAGGTGAACACAAGCCCGGATGATCTCGTTCTCGACCGAACACCCCTCCCTGGCGGGCCTCGTCACGTCGAAGCACGGATTCA